>BBPT01000023.1 GCA_000829755.1 Parachlamydiaceae bacterium HS-T3 | reverse complement strand
ATTAAATCTTCCTTTGGTCATGATCTTTGCTCCTTATAAAGCACAGAATCATACACTACATTCATTAAAATTTAAATTAGTGGGATAGACTCATACCTTACCGATGCGACTGCTATAGAAGGTGGTCTAGCTTTGGTGCTGTGCAATGTTGAAGTAAGAACAATACTAACGGTCGTCCCTCTTTTATTGTTTGTGACCAATCTTACTGTAATGATCTCTAAAATTGATTTGAACACACGTGTAAAACATTATTTAAACAGAGGTTAAAGATGAGAGTTTCTTATTTTATTGTATTTAATTACGTCAGCTTTAAAGAAAATGGCAAAAAAAATTGAAGGGAAATCATTTTGCGAAGCTACATGGTCAGCTTCCGCCTATATTCCTGTAGTTGGCACAATCGCTCAAGCCGCATTTTTAGCGTTAGCACTGGGAATATTGGTGGCAAATAAGACACTAAAAGAACATAGAACTTTATGTGCAATGTTAGGACTAAGGGTAGCCTTGACTCTAGCTCCTCCACTCTTATTTGCTATTGATATGATTACGACGATTACCCAAGCTTGTATTAACAAAAAAGAGCAAAAACAAATGTTGCAACATCCTATTATTTAATAACAAATAAAGAAAAAACTTTCTAAGTTTTTATTTTTTAATACTTCTGAATAAGAAGTAGGAAAAGTCGATTTTCCTATGTTTTCTAGATTGTTTGATCTGCTAATGGTAACTATTTGAGTCAAAAAGATATTCTTCGCGTTTAGAATTCGTAATCAATTGGTTTATCAGGCATGTTGGCATATGTAGAGATAATGAGGTTTTCTAAAACTTAATATCCTTGCTTTATAAAATTAGTAGATGTATGTAATATTGGATAAATAAACTTAAAGAGGTTAAAGATGGGAGCTGCTTATTTAAACGTATTTAGTTATGCACCCTTTAAAGATAAGGGTGGAGTCCAAGGGAAGCCTGCGGTTTTGAAAATATTGTTAGCTTCTGCCTATGTTCCTGTAATTGGTACAATCTCTCAATTAGCACTTTTAGTACTTTCTGTCGCAGGAGATAAAAAAAATTTCAGTAGACATTCGTTGTTAGCACTAAGGGTAACCCTAACCTTGGTTCCGCCTCTTTTATTGGCTATAGATGTGATTACAACTATTGTACAAGCCTCCATTAATAAAAAAGAGCGAAAAAAAATTCTAAAAGAAGCTTATTAGGAAAAATGGTTAAAAGTACGAAGAACCTCTAAGTGCTTTTATTTCTCTTTTGAGTGGTGAATAAGTTTGTTCTAAAATATCTACCGTTGTTAGTTAAACTGAGAGCAATCTGTTTAGATTCTATACTCCCGTTTGTTTTATTCATTCTTTCTCTTACATTTATCTAGATTCCAAGGATGGTTTAGTTTAACAGTAGCTAGAGCATCACAACTTTTGGAAGAAGAAATACATGGTTATCGTTAAACAAAAATTCCAATGAATTTATCCTTTTATTAAACTTATTCATTAGATTGTTTAATAGGCCGAATGAAATCAAGCAGTGAATTGTGTTTAATCAGTCTAGTTAGTCTCTCCTTTTGACCCTAGACGAACCTTTCGTTCCAACGCTCTATCTGAATGTCATAGGCGCTAGCAAATGATTGTGAAAAAGCGAGAAACAGTCTAAAGTTTTTTGTCTAAATCCTGAGAAAACAATAGAGGGAGAGGGAAGTAATGTTAACAAGAATAGCACTTAGGGAGCTCCTTCTTTGTTAGTGGGAAGATTTTGAGGAATCTAATAAAAATTGTAACATGGAGAAAAAATGGAAGTTTCATGAAAATTTGCTTATTTACGCACGTTTAATTATGCCAGTTTTAGAGAGAATGGGAGAAAATTTGCAGGAAAAACATGGGGTCAATGCGCGTTGTCCGCTTTAGGCTATATCCCTCTCGTCGGTACAATCACGTACGTTGCAATGCTAGCAATGGGGCTGTTATATGTAGCCATAAAAAAGAACCTAGTGGGTTCTTTGGTAGGAATGTACGGATTACGAACAGTTTTGACTTTAGTTCCGCCTCTTTTATTCGCTATAGATGTGATTACGACGGTTGCTCAAGTACGCATTAATAAAAAACAGCTTAAAATGCTGGCAAAAAGTCATTATTAGAAAAAAATAGCTAAAAGCACGAAGAAGCTTCTAAGTGCTTTTACTTTTTTTAGAGCGTTGTTTTTGATTATGTAAATTTTCTCTAAGCCGATCCTGATACAATGCAATCTCTTTTCCGATCCTGTTATTTGATTCTTTTCCTGTACACGGATTCTTCCTCGTTCAACAAAATCTCAATGGCTAAATCTTATATCCCAAGGAGGTATGTTGATAGGATGGTTATGGAAAAGATTTAAAATTCCTAACTTTATTAAAAGTTAATACTTATAATGTACGATGAAGCAAAAATTTTAAGGAGGAAAGATGAGACTCGAGAGTAAAACGTATTTAGAGTTTTTTAGCTATATGTCTGCACCAGGTTACAAACAGCAGGGGAGATTTAGAGCTGCTAAAGCAGGTTCCTATATCCCTGTTTTGGGATCACTCGCCTCCCTAGTTTTTTCTATAGCATGTTTCATTCCTGACAAAAAAGCAACCCATTTAAAAAGAAAAGAGGATAAGATAGTCGGGGGTTTTTTAGCCTTAAGAGCCACTTTATCTATAATTCCGCCCCTCTTGCTTATCGTGGAGGCAACCACTACTGCAGTAGACGCGATTTTTCGTTTTAAAAGATAAATCCAGAGTAGGGGGAGCCATGTGGGGAGCCCAAGATCCTTGAATAGGGGATTAATAAGCAAACTAAACCGTTTTCCTTAAAGAAGAATTCTTTGACTTTAGGGACATAGAAGCCACTGTTATCAACAACTAGTAGGAGACGCCAGGGGACTAGCTTTCCTACTAGTTCCTTGTTGTATGTAGGTTGGTAGCTATGTGCCAGGCGTTAGAGGGAAAGGACCGGCTAAGGGAAGTGGAGAGATGTAAAAAGCAAACTGGCTATTTCCTCCCTTTGAATTATTGATGCCTCTCCTTTTCTCTTCTTTTTCTGATCTTTTCTAAGAAACAGCGCTGACAAACAATAATTTAGGGTAGAAGGACTTTGTTTATTTAAGAGGACACTTGCTTGAACTACACTGCTTTTATTGTTAGTTGAAAAAATCACTAATAGAACCGATCCTCTCGTGTTCAACAAAATCCCTATAATTAAACTAGACACAAAAAGATATCAATGTGTGAATAGATTTAAAATTCCTAACTCCATTAAAAGTTAATAATTATACTGTTAAAGATAAATGAATTTAAGGGAGGAAATATGTGGCTAGAAAGATATCTAGGCCTTTTTAGCTATATGCGAATAGAACAATGGAAAAACCTAGATCAATGGGGGTTTAGGGCTTTTAAAGCAACTGCTTATATTCCTGTTTTTGGAACAATTTCATGCTTTGCTCTTTCTATAGCATTGTTAATTTTTACGAAAAAAGCAAGTTACCAAGTGAGAAAAAAGGAAAAAACGGACGGGGCTTTCTTTGCATTAAGAGCCACTCTTGCTTTAACCCCACCACTTTTACTTATTGTAGAAGGGGTCACTACTGTAGCAGATGCGATTTTTCGCGCTAGAAGACAATCTGGGGGGAGCAAAGCAGTTCAGAAACCAATTCTGGGAGTGGAAGAGTATTATAGACTAGCTGAGCAAAGAAGAGCAGAGTTAGATTTGCTTCAAAATGATTAATCAATAGTAGGGGATGTGAAGAACTAGCTTTCCTACTGTTTCACGCTTTTTGATCAGTAATTTGGTCAAAAGATATTATTTTGGCTTCTTTAGGAGCTGTTTCTATTTTTGTTATTTCTCGCATCAATCATACTAACTTCAAGTGGTATCTTTAGGTCTCCTTCCTGTTATTTGAAGTGAACTAGCTGACGGGGTATCCATAGATACACCCACCATCTCAGAAGCTTCCTTTAGGTCGACGCTTTTCCCCATGGGTTTTTGAATTGCAAGGAGGTACTTACCTAGCCGTCCTTTTATGCGATCTTGGTGCGATGGATCGAAAGAATGATTGTGCTTGTTGCTTCTCCTGTGTTAAATACCTCTATGATCATCCCATCTGTGGTCGTTGGCTTGCCAAATTTAAATCAATTTTGACTGGAATTATTTATTATGCTAGACAAGTATGATTAACATGGGCGCTAAGACGAAAGTCTATGCCCATTTAACGCATCAGACATGGATCTACACAGAGGAGCATTCAATATCTCTTTTGGCAAGAGACAAGATAAAGGATAGGCGATGATAAGAAATAAACAAAACCTACTTGCTTTCCTACTCATCTATGCTTTGATTTTAATTGTTGGTGGAGCATTTGGCCATCAAAGCCAATCCCTAGTAGCTATCACTGCAAGTATTATTTCAGGAGTCATCGTCCTCATTGGCTGGTGGATGGTTTTGCATGATAAAAAACATGCCCTCACCTTCACCCTTATTTTTGTATGTGGGCTTACTTTATTTTTCCTCTACCGCTGGTTTTTAATAAAAAAGTTCTACCCTCCAGGTTTTTTGATGCTGATCAGTCTTTCTCTTGCTCTCAAAATAAGGCAAGGGCTTATCAAGCGTGCGGATTCCTAAAAATTTACTATACTCTTTTATTTTGTATTATGTTAAAATGCTTATTTCATTAAACAAAGAAGCAAATTAAATAAAAGGATCGTAAAGATTTCTAAGGTGTACAAGAATGAATAAATTCTTTCACTAATTAATAATTCTATTGTTTAATAAAAATACATGAATTTTAAGGAGGAGAGATGAAATTACGTAATGAATTGTATTTAGAGTTGTTTAGCTATATGCCGGCAAAGAGTGCTATAGGTTCACAAAATGAATTAAGACTTTGGAAAGCGATTTCCTACATTCCAGTGTTTGGAACAGTTGCCTATGTGGGTATGTCCTTAATGGCCTTCCGTGAAGGCAAAAGAGAAACTAAGCCTCAAGATCGGCAAGAAAAAAAAATACAAGGCACACTTTTGGGATTAAGGGCCACTTTATCTTTAGCCCCACCCCTCAGTAGACGCCATTCTTCGTTTGAAAAAGCACCACTAGATGACGGGAAGATAGCGACGTAGAGAAGAGCATCAAGCAAGAGTTTAATGCCTTTTTATGACATAAATGTTTTGCTATATAGGCTGCATCAATAACTAGTAGGAGGCGAAGAGCTCGCCGTCCTACTCGTTCATTTTCTGACTAGTAATCATGTCGAGGAAAATATCTTTTCAGCTGTTTAGGAGCTGTTGCATTTTTGGTTTTTTTCGCCATCCATCGGTTTAGCTTCTCAACCTAACCTTTTACTGCAAGACATCCTTGCTATATCGAGAGAGCGCTTTCTTAACGATCTCGACCATTTCAATTTTGGAGGGACAGACGAAAGTAGGCAGGGCGAAGTCCTCTGGGCTTACCTCTAAAATCCCCATCTCTTCAGCCGAATCAAAATCTTCAGCCATTAAAGCCTTAATGAAAGGCATTGTAGGGACATTTAGAGGATTGACGTCGTTATATAATGTTGGATCAATAAAAGCTCGAGGTTCGCCATGTTGACTAGTGGTAAAGTCATACTCTCGATCTTCATTATTAAAGTGACCCGATAGGTAGGCACGGCTATAAGAATACTTGTGTAAGCCAAGCTGGAAAAAGTGCAAAAACTCCCTTCTTACATTTTCGGGTACAACGCTAAAAGCAAAGTCATAGAAGCCTAGGAAATCTTCAACTTGAACTTTATGCCCATTTAAGGGATCTCCCGAGATAAATCGCATCAACCCTTATTTTTGTATGTGGGCTTACCTTATTTTTCATCTACCGCTGGTTTTTAATAAAAAAGTTCTACCCCTCCAGGTTTTTTGATGCTGATCAGTCTTTCTCTTGCTCTAAAAATAGGGCAAGCGCTTGTCAAGCGTGCGGATTCCTAAAAATTTACTATACTCTTTTATTTTGTATTATGTTAAAATGTTTATTTCATTAAACAAAGAAGCAAATTAAATAAAAGGATCGTAAAGATTTCTAAGGTGTACAAGAATGAATAAATTCTTTCACTAATTAATAATTCTATTGTTTAATAAAAATACATAAATTTTAAGGAGGAGAGATGAAATTACGTAATGAATTGTATTTAGGTTTGTTTAGCTATATGCCAGTAAAGGGTGTGGGGTCACAAAATGAATTTAGACGTACGAAAGCGATTGCTTACATTCCAGTGTTTGGACCAATTGTCTGTGTAGTTATGTCCATACTTGTATCCCGTGGAGGCAAAGAAGAAGCGGATCCTGAAAGGCGGCGAGTCGCGAAAATACAAAACACACTTTTTAGATTAAGGGCCACTTTATCTTTGGTCCCACCCCTTTTACTGATAACAGAGGGAATTACTACCCTAGTAGACGCCATTCTTCGTTTGAAAAAGCACCACTAGATGACGGGAAGATAGCGACGTAGAGAAGAGCATCAAGCAAGAGTTTAATGCCTTTTTTGACATAAATGTTTTGCTATATAAGCTGCATCAATAGCTAGTAGGAGGCGAATAGCTCGCCGTCCTACTCGTTCATTTTCTGACTAGTAATCATGTCGAGGAAAATATCTTTTCAGCTGTTTAGGAGCTGTTGCATTTTGGTATTTACGTCATCGATCGTTTTAGCTTCTCAACCTAACCTTTTACTGCAAGACATCCTTGCTATATCGAGAGAGTCAATAAAAGCTCGAGGTTCGCCATGTTGACTAGTGGTAAAGTCATACTCTCGATCTTCATTATTAAAGTGACCCGATAGGTAGGCACGGCTATAGGAATACTTGTGTAAGCCAAGCTTGAAAAAGTGCAAAAACTCTCTTCTTACATTTTCGGCCACAACGCTAAAAGCAAAGTCATAGAAGCCTAGGAAATCTTCAACTTGAACTTTATGCCCATTTAAGGGATCTCCCGAGATAAATCGCATCAACCCTCTAGGAATTCTTCCTGAAATTAAAGCGGCAATGGGGAAGCCCTCTCTGATTTTAAAAAAGCCTGCTTTGCCTGGTAGGATGCCAGGGCCAGCGATGCTGATCACCCGTTCTATGTGATACTGGCCTTTTAAAAGAAGGTAGCCAATGGTAACGACTGTATGCACGTCTAGAGTCCAAATCAAATCATTTAAAGATTTGATAGGAGCAATTTCTTGAATGTGGACAGAAGCATTTGCAATAGGGTGTGGTCCTTCGGCCGTATGTCTGATGGCATTTTCAGCATGACGAAAGGCTTGGAGTTGCGTTTCATGGCTCATGACAAGATGAACTTTGCCGTCCGCAAGACGAGAAAGGGCATTTAATCCTATCTGAAAAGCTTGTTCATGGCCTGCAACTTGCATTTCAGATGGGGGTACGAAAGGAGCGGATTCCAATGCTCTTACGAAGATGGCTTTTGGTTGCTGATGGGGATGTGCTAATAAATCGAATGGTCTAGCTCTAATTTTAGTAAAAATGCCACCTTGTTTCAAAAGGTTAAGAAGCTCTTCTTTAGA
This sequence comes from Parachlamydiaceae bacterium HS-T3, assembly GCA_000829755.1. Taxonomy (GTDB): domain Bacteria; phylum Chlamydiota; class Chlamydiia; order Chlamydiales; family Parachlamydiaceae; genus HS-T3. The sequence goes on along the minus strand of BBPT01000023.1, from coordinate 192,250 downwards.
GGCCTTCTGAGCATCTAATGGTTCAAAATGCTGAAATTCTTCTTGTTGAGCAGCCTCAATGACGATCGTTTGCAGAACCCGTTTCAATCCTCTCCTGATTTCCCTAACAGTCCCACAAGCAGGAGAGACCCACATTCTACCTGGAACACTTTTATCCTCTGCAATAGGCTGACCTGTTTTGACATAGTCATCAACCTTTACAAGTAGACGAATTTTAGAATCTTCAAAAGGTCTAAGATCGCAAGCTAGAAATTTGGGGGTTTGAGTGGGTCCTGATTCTCCTGCCAACTTCAATGCTTGAATCGTTCCCTCAGGCTTTCCTTTTATGGGAATGTTTAACCCTCTTTTTATTCTTATATGTACCATGCTCTTCTCTTCGAGTAAAAAAAATTATTTTTCTGGAAAAAGAATTTGCCTGATTCCTACTGCAGCAATCATACCTAGAATAATTGCGGGGGCAGAAATGAGTAGGCTAAGGAAAAGGGCGCCAGCGACTAAGCTTCGTACGATTCCTTGTTCGTCAATAAGATGATTTATCGCTTGCAAAAATGCAAGTAATTCTGATGAAAAGTAAAAACCAGTAATAAGTCCAATCAACAATCCACCATAGATATGGTGAAAAAAGAGTAAGATGATCCCAATGATTAAGATGACATAGGCGATTGAGTCCCGGGTGCTAGAGGTGGTTATCTCCCCTAAACCACTTAATTTTTCATTCGCTCTAAAATGGAGCAATGATTGAAGAAACTTTTCTCTAAAAGTAGGTTTGTGTTCGGGATTGTTATTTGGAGATTGACTACTCATGTCGAGAATCCTTAATTTTTTTTCTTTTATATACGAAATATTTTGAAGTGAGGCAATCGCTAAATTGATTAAAATAAAAAAAATTTAGCATCTATTTCCAGTAGCTAAATAGACAATTTAGGCAAAATTTAATCCTTTTCCCGGCTTCTCCTTGCCGGAAATATCCTGATTTTGTTATTGCGCAGTTATTGCTATTGTATTTTAATTGTTAACTAAACAATTGCATGTTGTTCGGGTTTAACATCGCTTTAGCGATTCATCTTGTACCGACATGATCTAAACCGAACGTTGTCGATCTTTTTTAATTGTTAGCTTTTAACGGCTTACCATTGCCTTGAGAAAACCATGAACCAGAAGCTTTTTAAAATTGCCAGTTTGTCTTTCTTAGGCCTAGCAGGCAGTCTGGGTTTATTGGCCTTTGTTTTGTTCTTTTTTTGCGGAAGCGATTTGACGCAGCGCAATATCTCATCTCTCAAGCGCTCATTACCTCAAAATGCTTTTTCACAATCTAAAGAGGCATACGTTGCGATTAAGGAACCGCTCCTTTCTCTACAGTTTTCGTTACCTAAAATACGTTTGCCAGACCTACGCCCTCTTTTAGTTTATTACGGGAAAAATGGACGACCTGATGCGAGTCAAGATTCACTAAAGCTTCATTTCACCTTTAATGGTCTTAAATCCACACACTCTTTTGCTCCAGGGGAAAAAGCCTACCTTGCTTACGATAAAAAAACATCCCCATGTAAATATTATTTTAGTGCCAATAATGAAGAAACAAACCTGTGGTTTGAGGCCAATCCGGAAGGACAAGGAGCCAATTTATGCCTCGTTATGAAAGATGAAAATGACAAAATCATTGCTGAACCGGCGAACTACGCTCACTTCTTTCTGCCCGAAAAAGAATTTAATCGACTGAGTATGGGGCAACCTTGGGAAATTGGTAAATGGAGGGTAGACGGCACTCTTTTAGCAAGGCAAAAAGCAAAGTGGGTAGGTCCTGACCGTTTTCTTGAAAAGCATGGTGGTGAAGAATATTCTGAGCTTATTGGTAAACAACGCATTAATTTTGACGATGGCGAAGAAAGCTATTCAGTTTTTGTTAAGCTAGGGGATTGTCTTGTATGGAACAATCATCGATGGTCGGTGTGTGAGCCCGGAATGGCGTCTATTGGACTTCCTTTAATGACCGTTAAAAAGGTGGACGAGCGGTTAATGGGTCTAGAGCTTTGGGACGTTGAGGGTAAAGCTCGCGTGGCTCTTAATCTGCTGCGTAGTCAAGATAATACAGCTACCCAACACCTTGTTCAGGAATTTAAATTTGTAGGCGCAAGAACACGTACCCAATGCGTATTTCAAGTCAATCAAACACGCATGATCGTTAAGCCTAATGATTGGTTGCTGTTAACAGAAGGTGGTTGGAAAAAGCTGACAACAGTGGAAGAAATTGATGACTATGTTAATGGTCGTTTAACAGGGACGCTTTTTGTCTTAGATGATATTGTTAGGAAAGATGAGAGGTCACATCTCGTTGGGACAATGTTTAATCCTGCAAGAACAGATATGCAAACCGTAGAAATTGCGATGCAACATAATACACCTGGGGTAAGGGATACGTTGATGCCGCCAAATGGTGAACAGAAAATGCATGCCTCAAGGATTCACCAACGGTTTCGTCATATGAATGCCTCTAATTTTTCTTCCTTTCCTAAAGAAAAATCAGCATCATTTAATCTTCCGAATATTAATCCTTTAGCGAATCATTAGGGTGAACGAAACATGAAAGATCATTCATCCTTCTCTAAAATGGACTATCATGTACATCATACCTTTTATTGCGTTAATTTTTGCTAGCATAGCCCTTGAAGCTCAAACAATCGCCGAGAAAAAAGCTAGTTTACAAGAAAGTGGCGGTGATCTCAGCGTTGAAACAGAGCGCGTTTTAAATCAAGTCAATTTAGAATTGATTGAATCAAGGAATGAAGAGCGAAAACTGAGTGAAGAAGCGTATCGGCTTTATTTGCAGAACGGTAGCGATCAAGAGTTCGAGGAAATTTTAGCTAAGATTACGGAGCTACGCCATTATATCGCAGAATTGCAAAATAGTTGGCGTGAAGTGGCAATTTCACAAAGCTCTTCGGAGCCTTACGCTTTGTGGTATCAACCAGAGACAACGATTGAACAGCTCATCGTTGACTATGGTTCTTACGATTATGTTTACATCATGCGCCCTGAGATTGCTAACATCAAGATTAGCGTTGACTCTAATCTTCCTATTCCAAGGGCCTCCTGGAACGAAATGCTTGAGTTGATTTTAGCCCAAAATGGCATCGGTATTCGTCAACTGAATCCCTTCTTGCGTGAGCTATATATTCTTCGACAAGATCGTTCAGGGGTTCGAATGATTACTTCAAAAAGAGAAGATTTAGAGATTTTACCAAGAGATACAAAAGCTGCTTTCGTCATTTCGCCAGAGCCATCGGATATTCGTCGTATCTGGTTTTTTCTGAATAACTTTGCAAACCCTGAGAATACTGCAGTCCAATTAGTTGGAAGAGATATCCTAATTGTTGCACAAACAAGTGATATCTTAGATCTTCTGAAGCTTTATGATTTTGTTGCTGCAAGCCGTGGGGAAAAAGAATATAAAGCCATGACGCTTACGCGTGTGCCTGCGGATGAAATGGCTAAAGTGCTTCAAACCATTTTTAACCAAAACCAAGAAGCGGCCAAAGTCTACCGACGTGGGGAAGGGGCTCAAGATTTTTCCCCTGGGCCCGAAAGTAACGGCTTGCAGATATTGACTCTTGGTGCAATAGCGCAATCTATTTTTTTGATTGGAACAAAAGAAGAAGTTAAAAAAGCTGAGGATATCATTAAAGATATTGAATCTCAGGTTGCAGGCGCAAGAGACAAGGTCATTTTCTGGTATACCGCTAAACATTCAGATCCAGATGAGCTAGCTGAAGTGCTTTCCAAAGTCTATGAGTTAATGATTGCTACAGGTGTCGGTTTTGAAAATGGTTACCATGAAGAGTTCCCACCAAATGGCCAGGGAAGACAACCATTACCTCCTATTGAGCAAAGAACTGTTATTGAACAACCTCCGCCAGGCCCAGAAGCGCAACCATTACCTGCTCAGCTATACCCCGAAGATCCTTATTTTCAACGTCCCGTTCCTCCGGTTGCTCCTGCTTTTGTCTTTCCTGCCAATTCAAAGCAAGAAAAAATGCGGGTGGATTTTGGTAATTTTATTGTTGATCCCAAATCCGGGTCCATTGTGATGGTCGTTGAATCAGATATTCTACCGAAATTGAAAGATTTAATTAGAAAGATGGATGTGCCAAAAAAAATGGTACAATTAGAAGTGCTTCTCTTTGAGAAACGAATCGATAAGACAAATACCTTTGGTTTAAATTTACTAAATTTAGGCTCAACCGCAAAGCAAACAACTGCTGCAAGCGTTCAATGGAACCAGCCTAATGCCTTGGGCCTAGGAAATGGTATTTTTGATTTTCTATGGAGCCATAAAAGAACAAGTGGGGTGCCTGCTTTTGATCTTATCTATCGCTTCTTATTAACACAGGATGACATTACCATTAATTCTAGCCCTTCTGTGATCACACTTAATCAAACACCTGCGTTTATTGCTATTGAAGATGAACGTTCGATTAAGACTGGGGTGTTTCAGGTGGAAACGGCTAATGGGGTTACGTTGAAGGATGCCTTTCAACGGGCACAATATGGTACAACGATTAAAATTACTCCTACCATTCATATGCGTGATGAAGATGAGCCTGATTCTTACGATACGGTTACTCTCGACTCTGATATTACCTTTGATACCATTGATTCAGATGCGAACGACCAGCCGGATGTGACGCGTAGGAATATCAAAAATCAGGCACGTGTAGCTGATGGGGAAACAGTGATTTTGGGTGGCTTGAGAAGGAAAACGACAATTGACTCCAAACAAGCTATTCCATTTTTAGGAGAATTGCCAGGACTTGGTAAATTGTTTAGCTTAACGGCCAACAGCGACAACTCAACGGAAATGTTCATTTTTATAACGCCCAAAATTATTAGTGACCCGGCTTGCGATTTGGAAAGAATCAGGCGAGAGGAAATGCTGCGTCGGCCTGGGGATATTCCTGAGTTTATGTGCATGTTGGCATGTGCTCGAGAAACCGCCAAAAAGCAATTGCTAGATGGTTGGATGAGTATCCTGTTTGGAAAAGAACCTGATCGTTGCTATTCCCCGGAATGGCATAATTTGGAGACTTGCCCAAATCCAGGGGATATTTACGTACCATTTGGAGAATATGATGGCCGATGAGTCAATAGACGTTCAATCCGATGACTCATGGGATGAGGAATTTGAAACACGTCGCATGGCTCAAAAGTTTGGCATTCCTATTTATGAGGATGTGCTTAATCAAAACCTGCCACGAGAATTTTATAAAAACATCTCATATTCTTTTGTCACCAATCATTTGATCTTGCCATTCAAAGAAGAAGGCGTCGCAGTGCTAGTTGCCATGGCAAATCCTTTCGATCTTGAATCCTTAGAGGAACTGCGTCTTATTCTAAATAAAGAAGTTCAACCCGTCTTTACCCCTAAAGATAACCTTCTTTTAGCCATTCATGAATGTTATAATAAAGAACATGGCGCTGCTTCTCAATTAATCGCTAATTTGACAGAGCAAACAGAAGACGAAGGCTATGATGAAGATGTTGAAGTCTATGATCTTTTGAGTGATGTTGAGCATCAAGCTCCTATGATTAAACTGCTCAATTTAATGTTAGCAGAAGCGATTCAACAGGGAGCTTCCGATATTCATTTCGAACCCCATGAATCAGGATTAAAAGTGAGGTATCGGATTGATGGTGTTTTGCAAACACGCCATTCTCCAACAGCTGAGTATCAAGCACAGCTTCTGACACGCATCAAGGTGATGTCTAAACTAGATATTGCAGAAAGACGGCTTCCTCAAGATGGTCGAATTAAACTTAAGATGGGACGACGTGAAATCGATTTTCGTGTCAGTACTGTTCCTGTAGTTGGTGGAGAGCGTATCGTCCTACGTATATTGGACCGTGGAAATGTGATTCTTGGATTAGATCGCTTAGGGATGCTTACTGAGGTATTAAATGATTTTCGCCGTTTGATCAATTTTCCAGAGGGAATTATTTTAGTTACAGGGCCTACTGGTAGTGGTAAAACGACCACGTTGTACAGTGCAATTAATGAAATGTATAGCGATGAAACGAATATCATGACCATTGAAGATCCTGTAGAATATAACTTAAAAGGGATCGCACAAATAGGCGTTCAACCGAAAATTAATCTCGATTTTGCAACTGGATTAAGGCATATCTTAAGGCAAGACCCTGACGTGATTATGATTGGGGAAATCCGTGATGTTGAAACGGCCAATATTGCCATTCAAGCTTCTTTAACAGGCCACCTTGTATTAAGTACTCTCCATACAAATGATGCACCGTCAGCGGTGACGCGCCTTGTTGACATGGGAGTGGAACCCTACCTAATTTCATCAACTATTGTAGGGGTTATGGCACAACGTCTTGTAAGAAAAATTTGTCGTGACTGCAAAGAAGCTTATGAGCCTTCAGATAGGGAATTAAGTAGCCTTGGATTAAAACGTCATGATTTACCTCAAGAAGTGTTGTGGCGAGGCAAGGGGTGTTCCAGTTGCTATGGATCTGGTTATCGCGGTAGGCACGGGATTTATGAATTGATGGTCGATAATAGCGCTGTTAAAAAGCAAATTGTTACTAGTCCCGATGCTACTGAGATGCGTAAGGTAGCCCTAGCAACAGGAATGAAAAGTTTATTATATCATGGTTCTAAACTTGTCCTTAAAGGCGTTACCACTGTAGCAGAAGTTCTACGGGCAACACGCGGTTTTGAGGAATAGACCGTATGCCTGTTTACTACTATCAAGCATTAGATCATAGAGGTAAACGAAGAAAAGGCTTTGTAGAAGCGGTTGATGAAAAAGAAGCTAAGCTTAAGCTTCGTGAGCAAGGAGTCATGGTTACAAAGCTTACGACGAAGGGAAATATGGGCCTTCGTCAAAACCTTTCAGGAGATCAGCTTCTGTCATTCACAGTGATGTTATCTCAATTGGTAAGCTCAGGAATTCCTCTTTATGAAAGCCTTCTTGCTATCGAAGAGCAGTCTCGCCTTGAGCCGTATCATCGCATTATCGCAAGCTTATGTGAACAAATCAAAGCAGGATCTACGCTTTCTAATGCAATGTCCAATTTTAAGGATAGTTTTGATGGTTTGTATTGTGCCATGATTGGTGCTGGAGAAGCTGCAGGGGCTTTGGATATTGTTTTAGTGAGACTGAGCCAGTTACTCGCGAAGCAAGTCGCTGTGAAAAAGACGATTAAAAACGCGATGGTTTATCCAGCTCTTTTAGGGGGTTTTGCTTTTTTAGCTATTATCTTGTTACTTGGGTTTGTTGTGCCTTCGATTGAAGGTCTATTTGCTGATCGCAAATTGAACGGGTACACCCAGTTCGTTCTTTCCCTTAGCCATTTTGTGAGAGAGAAGTATTGGTTGTATATTCCCCTGTTAGGGGGAATCATTGCTTGGATTGTCTCTGAGCTAAGAAAACCACGAAGCAAGATCTGGATCGAAAAGCAGCTTATGAAGCTGCCTTTGATAGGTACTTTAATGGTCCAAGCAGCTATGGCACGTTTTTCAAGGACAATGGCCACCCTTCTTGAAGGGGGGTTGCCTTTAATTGAAGCTTTAAAATTATCAAGGCATGTGATGCAAAATGTGTTGCTTGAAGAAGAAATTTCTAGGGCAGAAATAAAAATTGTTGAAGGGGGCTCATTGAGTAACGAAATGAGGCGCTCTCGTCTAATCCCTCATTTAGTTCCTCGTATGCTTGCTGTCGGTGAAGAATCTGGTCGGATGGTAGAAATGCTGACGAAAATTGCTGATATGTATGAAAATAACCTAGAAAAAACCATTGATCAAGTTATGGCTTTGATGCAACCTATTATTCTGATTATAATGGGGGCATTGATTGGTATGGTATTGCTTGCCGTCTTACTTCCCATGACAGATATCTCATCCCTTTCATTGCAAATGTAGGAGTCCTTATGAAGGTAAAAAAGTTAAATAGAAGGTTTATTACCTTAGTCGAAATCATGATTGTCATGATTTTAATCGCACTGATCACTGGCGTGCTAGCCGTTAACTTTCGTGGTAGCTTGGAAGAAGGAAAGGTTTTTAAAACAAAAACAGGTATTGATAAGCTTGAGGCTGTTTTAAACCTTGAAGTTGCTAAAAAACCTGATTTAATGGATAGCATCACCGATCGTGATGTTTGGCAAAAAGTTGTGCGCACCTCCCCCCTCGTTCAGAATCCTAACGATCTCATTAAAGATGGCTGGGGACAAGAATATGAAGTTTCGCTTGAGTCGGATGGCCGGATCAAAGTTTCATCCAAGGGTTTAGAAAAACATGACAAGAACGCTCGCTAATGGTTAAAAGGCAATTTTTCACCTTAGTAGAAGTGATGGTTGCTTTAATGATTATTAGCCTCGTTGCGGGTGTTTTTGCTTTCAGTATCAGAAACTTATGGCGAGAGCAGGCTTTTCTTGATGAAGCCAACCTTATCGTTAATCAATTAAGGTTGGCTCAAGACCTAATGCAAATAGCCTCTGGAGATATTGAGGTAAGCTTTAAAAAAAGCAATGGCACCATTGTTTCCGAGATCCACATCAGAAACCCTTTCACGAAACGTATCGAACAAATGCTTCTTCCTACAAAATTGGAATTAAAGGAAATCGGTTCTTTAACTTTCGAGGATGAGAGTGGGAAAGTTTTAGAAAATGACTTTGTTCTCACTTTTTTTTCGCGAGGCTTTATGATGAATCATGGATTGTTAAAGCTGAGTTCAAAGCTAAGTGATAAACCAGCATTTTTCGTTGCCCTGCCAGGTCATCCAGCTCTACTTTCTCTTGAATCTGCCGAAGGTTATCAAGCGCCATCTTTGCCCAACCTTCGTTCTTACATTGAACGAATTACTGAATTCACGAGGCAAGAAACCACGCCTGAAAAAGAGGTTGCGGCTCAAAAAGATGATTCTAAATAAAAAAAACCATTTCACCCTATTAGAGGTTCTGATAGCTATTTTATTAATCTCGATGTCTTTACCAATCCTTACCTCATCTTTTGTTTTTATTAGCCGTGAACAGCAAAGAGTGATTCAAAATATGGATGTGAATCAGATAGCGAGTCATGCCTTTTCAATTGTTTATGAAGATTTGGCGACAAATAAAATTTCTTACTCTTCTTTGGAGGGGTCAAGACAGTTTAATTTAGAGCCAAGACATTTAGAAGATAGCTCCTTGTGGAAAGGGACCTTTACTTTTAAAAAAATAAAGCCTGAAAAGCCAAAAGAAACGAATTATCACGTTGAACTATGGGAAGTGGACTTTGAGCTTGAGTCTATCCTAAACAAAGAAAACGTTCCATTCGCTTTTCAATTTATTCTAATTCGTGATTTGACTCATGGAAGCGTTGAAGAAAAGAACAATGAAAAAAAGGCATAAGCGCACATTCACTTTAATTGAAGTCATCGTTGCTCTTATCTTAGCGACGATCATTATGAGCACACTTTTGTTTTATTATTTTCAAATGAGCCAAATAAGTGCTTTAAATGAAAATCTTTCCGTAAAAACCTTTAAACTGAGATTTTTACAAAACCGCTTGAGTGATCTCACTCTAAGATTTGTATCGCCTGATAATAAAAAGCGATTTTTCTTCACCCCAACACAAGCCCAGTTAAATCTTTTTCTACCTGGAACAGCAAACCTTATTTTTTCTTATCAAAATGATACGACGGCCGATCTTGCCTTAAATGATGTTGTGTTGGGCCTCCTTTATGTTGACCCGGAAAAAAAGCTTACCTTGATGACTTGGCAAGAGAGATCGGAATGGAAAGAGGATAGCTTCCCTAGGTTTCATCGTGAAATCCTAGCTGAGGGGGTTCAAGAATTGAGCATTGAATTTTTTGTGAATTCAAAAACAGATGTTCAACAAAATGATGTTCAGCGTGATGAATTGCGCCTACCTAAATGGCTCAATCAGTGGCGAAAAGATTTTCAAGAATTGCCAGCAATGATTCGCTTTAAAATGACCATTGATCATCAGCCAGTCATCTATACCTTCCCTTTACCCCATGCGAGAGTCGTCTACAATACATGAATCTATTAATTTTTGTGTCAGCTCTATTGATGGTGTTAGCCTCCATTAGCTATGGAGAAATTCGCATTTTTCATCGGCAGGCTCTTTCTCAAGTAACTTGGATTCGCTATATGAAAGTAGAGGAGAACTGCCTTTACAATAAAAATGTGGGGGAAGTTTATGGACAAGAATCTTCGGACAAGTCAAAACGGCAACAGGAGGCGGATTCTCTAGGAAGGCGTTCAGAAGATGAGCCAAAAGGAACAAAAGCAACAAGCAAAGGTTCAGCAAGAATTAACTTTAAAATTCTTATAGGAAAAGCCAAAGATTTAACGAGCGAGCAGCAAAGCCAGTTTGATCTGCTTGTTAAAAACCTTATCAGTCAACTGTATGGAAACGAAAATTTTTATAAGGAAATTGAGGAAAAAAATCCCAATTTTTTAGACGCTTTACTATTAACTCTAAAAGGGTTCGCGGCAGAAGAGATCTCTAAGGTAGGTGGTTTGAGTAAAATTGATTTAAAGGACCCCGATTTGCAGAGATTTTGGTATTTCCTTTTAAAAAAAAATCCCGATGAGAGGAAAGGCAAAGGGGGGTGCGATAAAATCTCCTTTTATGATTTTTTAGGGGAGAGTCATAAAACGCAAGTCAGAGTATTTTTAGCTCCCAAAGAGATCTTATTAGCAGCCTTTAAAGAAGATGAAGTCATTGTCAATCAAATTCTTGAAAAGAGGCAAGAGTTATATGATCAGGTAGATAAGGACTATCCACTTCATCTTGCTACGGAAGATTTTCAAAATGCTTTCCAAGGCTATACTGATTTTCCAAATATTTTAGACTTTACTGTTACAAAAACAAAGCCAAGTAAGAGTTAAAAGATTACTATTTTAATGATATTTGAGGCATAATTTAAAAAAATTTAATTTTAGTTTTAAATGTTACCTGAAAAGTTAGAAAATGCTCTTGACGAGATGATTTCGTCAATCCCTCAAGTAAAATTAACAAAGGCTTATGAGGAACTAAGTTCTTTTTATAAGGAAAGAGGTTCTTCCTTACCTCTACTCAAGAGTAAAGAACAAAAATGTGCTTATCTAGTCGCTCGTTTTCCGGCTACGTTTGCAGCGATCACGGAAGTGCTTAGTAAACTTAGCTGGATGTATTCTCTCTCCCCGAGCTCTTTTTTGGATTTAGGCGCAGGTCCTGGCACTGCTTTTCTCGCTGCCCAAGAATTGTTTGGTGGGATTAAATCAGCTCACTTAGTGGAAAGAGATAGTGAGTTTATTGATCTGGGTAAGAAAATCACCGGATATGCTATAGGGAGCCACCCACATTGGTTATTAAAGGATTTAAGACAACTCGAAGTTGAGCAAAATTATGATTTAGTGGTGGCATCTTATTCCTTGGGAGAACTAGAACAAAGAGACCTTATCCAGATTCTTGACAAGGTGTGGCCTAAGGTTAATGGGGCATTTGTAATTATCGAGCCGGGAACGCCAAGGGGTTTTGAAAACATTAAAACTATTAGGCAGCATTTGATTAACTTGGGTGGTTTTCTAATTGCTCCTTGCCCACATGCGGGAACATGCCCCATGGCTACAGATGATTGGTGCCATTTTAGCGTGAGGTTGAACAGAAGTAAAAGTCATCGCGTGACAAAGCAAGCCGCTTTGGCTTATGAGGATGAAAAGTTTTCGTATATCGTTATTTCTAAACAAAAGATCCCTGTCCCGACAGCGCGAATCATACGCCATCCCACCAAGCATCCAGGCCATGTTAATTTTACTTTATGCACGGCTTCCGGCATCCAAAAAAAGACCCTATCTAAAAAAGATAAAGCCCTTTATAAGGATGCCAGAAAAAAAGATTGGGGTGACGAGCTCACTTTTTGACAACTCTTTTCCTTGGTTTCATCTGGGTTGATGAAAACTCTTCCGGGGCTTGCGGGTCCTTCTTTAAAGGCCATGAAATCTACCTATTTTCCTATCAGCCAACACATGAAAAGCCCTTATAGCCTGCGCTCTTAAGTGCCTACCTGAATGAGGCGTTAGAAAGAGCGTCATGCCTGTGCCTAAGACGATCCCAGCAAGGCAAGTTAGATAGGGCTGACTTGGGTCTTTTTTTTGCCCTCTAAAAAAATGATCCCTATACTCTTTATGCTGCCCCAGCGACAACATTTTTTAGCTTTGTCATCTTACTTTCCCTCTTTTTTGAGACTTTGGAATAATTTGATGCCTACAAGTGCCCAGTATAAAGCTTTTTCAGGCAATGTATGGGAAAGATCATGCTTAGCATTGTAATAGCTTATCGCCTCTTGGGCGGCTTTAACCCAGCTTGCAATTTGATCATGAGCATTGTCATAAGTTTCACTAGCTCGATCAGAAAATTCATGAGCCACTTGTTGGCTTTTTTCTGAAAGGATTTCGAACGAATGGAATAACTGTTTTTTCATCTCTTTAGAAGCATCCGAGCTTAAGAAGATAAGAGCTGCGATTCCTAAAATGCCTCCAGCGACTCCTCCGATCACCTTTATTAAATGATCGTTGGATCTTTTTTTGGGATAGCCGAGGTAATTTTCAGAAATAGATTCCGTAAAATGCTTAGTTTTTTCCGTCCAATCTTCACATGCTTCGCAAATATTTTCTTTTAAGGTTTCTCCTGCCTTGGTCGAAAATAGTAATGCTGTTGCTGCACCAAGAACTGCACCTGAAATTAAACCAATCATGACACCCTGTGCATCTGTATGGCAATAGGTGTCTTCTCTTCTTCTATTCATCATCTTCTACTCCTTTTTTTAATTTATGCCACAATAGAAGCCCTAAACCTATGAACTCTAAGATGTCAGTAAATCTGCTTTCTTGAACTTTTTTGTTAAGGGGAACAATCTTTCGTAAAGATTTATTCCTAATGTCGCAAGAAACTTTTTCTGAGAGATCATCCATCATGACTCCCAGCTTGGCAATCGAATGAAACACAGGCTTAGTAGCATCAATGTTTTCTTTAATCTTCTCGGCAATTTCAGAGCCGCTATCGATAGTTTTTTCTGCTTTCTCTGATAAGTTTTCGGTAATCGATTGCATGCGGAAAAGAATTTTAATTACAAAACACAATAAAATAAGAATAAAAATAGTTAAAAAAAGAGAAGCGAGAGCAAGGATGGTTAAACTTATTTCAATACTCATATCATTCCCTAATCGTTATTTATCTTGTTAAGCATTAGTTGTTTGGACTCGTGCTTTCCCTCGATAATGTGTTTATAATTAGATAAAGGAATAAAGCCTGGTATTATGTTTCGTTATAAATAAAATAGGTTTTAATTTTGATATAATAAAAGATGCATTCTTTGTCAAAAAATTAATGCATAATTTGTTTAATTAATTTTAGAGATAGTTCTAAATCTTTGTATGTTGGTATTTTACCTTTGAATTTGATGCGATCTGATTCTTTTAAAAATATTTTTAGTAATTCTTGTTTATTTTCACTAATCTCCTTCTTTTGGGTTACTTGAGTCAAAAATTCTTCCGTTGTTAAATGAGGCGCTCTTACGTTAAATGCTTCTTGAATGTAAGCACGAAAAAGAGTGCTAATATTTTGATAGACATTAGGGGAAATATTCTCTGAAGGGATTGGTCGAATAGTCTTTAAATAGTTTAGAAGTTTTACACGGCTTGTCTCAGGATCTTGAACTTTTCTGTTTTTCAATAAAACAATGATGAGTGGAAGCGTTAAGATTAGCAGTAGCGCAAGGATCAAATTTTTTATAGGAAAGGAATGCTTCTGCAACAGGGTTATAAAATTGCTAGGTAATGTTGCTTTTTCAAAGGTCAGTCTATTTTGACGGTTCATTTCTATGGGGGAGAGAATATCTAAAGCCAGCAAAGGCTCTGCTTTAAGGTAAGAAGTCTGAGGGATAGAGCCTACATCAATAGGAAGAAGAGGCGGATCAATTGTTTTAATGATTCGTAGATGGTCTAAAAAATCAATTTTAGCGAGTTGTATCTTTGCCTGTCCCGATAGCAGAGGCACTAATTGATAATGAATAGATAGCTGCTTATCATCCTGCTCTTCTTTTTCATCTTTGTTCATGGAAAAAAGTGAGAAAGCAGATATTGGGGAAGAAGGCCAATCTTCAGAGATTTGAACTTGATAGTGTTTTGGATAGCGTATCACAAGATTTAGATTAAACATTTCGCTTGGCTTAATTGATTTTGAAGGGGCTTCAAGGGAAATATGAAAAGACTCTTCCTCCAGCTCCCACAATATTTCTCCTTGCAAGGTGACAAAGCTTAGCAAAAAAATAAGAAGCTTCATTATTTATGTTTGTGTTTTTGAAATAGTTTTTTTAGAGCAGGAAGATAATCCTGGCCAGTCCTTACTTCAGTTAGGGGAATTTTTAATTCGGCCAACTGTTTGGCTAATTTTTGATTTCGTCTACTAGCCTCTAGTTCCATGTTTTTATTCAAGGCGATGTCGGAAGTGTCAATTAACTCGCGTTCTCCTGTTTCTAAATCTTCGAAACGTGCAAGGCCGATATTGGGAAAATGACTTTCTAAAGGATCACTTACTTTTATACAGATAAGATCATGCTTCTTAGATAGAATGGCTGCCTCGTGAAAAAAATGTTCATCTAGAAAATCAGAAAGGAGAAATACAACCGCTCGCTTTTTTTGAATTGTTCCTAAAAAGGCTAAGGCGTTAGCGATATGCGTGCCACGGCTGGTAGGCCTGAAAGCCATTAAATCTCGAATAATACGTAGGACATGACGAGTGCCTTTAGAAGCGGGAAGGTATTTTTCAATCTGGTCGGAAAATAGGATTAAGCTAATGTTGTCTTGATTTTTAATCGCTGAAAAAGCAATTGCGCCAGCAATTTCTGCTAGAATTTGGCTTTTAAAACGATTGCTGTGACTAAATTGCAAAGAAGCAGAGACATCAACCATAAGAATGATTGTTGATTCTCGTTCCTCTCGGAAATTTTTTACAAAAGGATGGTTCATTCTGGCAGTGACGTTCCAGTCAATGGTTCGGATATCGTCACCCGGGACATAGTTTCTAACCTCCTCAAACTCCATCCCCCTTCCCTTAAAGGTAGATCGATAAATACCTGCTAACACATCTGTAGCTAAATGCTCGAGGTAGATATGGATACGCCGGATTGCTTTTAAATCCTCGGAGGATAATTTATCTGCCATTTAAGGAACCAAAAGATGATCAAAGAGGCTTTTTAAAATCTCATCTGCCGAAATTTCTTCGGCTTCTGCTTCATAGGTTAATTTTAATCGATGACGAAGTACGTCGTAAGCAACCCGCTTAACGTCGTAGGGAGTTACGTAACCTCTATTAGATAAAAAGGCATGAGCCTTAGAAGCGATAACAAGGGCAATGCTAGCTCTAGGAGATGCACCGTATAAAATTAAATTTTTGATGTCTAATTGGTATTTTTCTGGATACCTTGTTGCAAATACGATGTCTAGAATGTAGTCTGTGATTTTTGGATCTAGGTAGATGCGATTAACGACCTTGCGTGCATCAAGAATTTCTTCGATACTTAAGATCTGCTCAACGGTTGGCTTTTTTTCTAAAGTAGCCATTTTTTTCAGTATTTCAGCTTCCTCTTCTTTTGTAGGGTAGTTAACATTAAGTTTCATCATAAAACGATCGGTTTGAGCTTCGGGTAAATGATAAGTACCTTCTTGTTCGATCGGATTTTGTGTGGCTAAAACAAGGTAGGGTTCAGAGAGTTTAAAGGTTTGCCCGCTGATCGTTACTTGTTTTTCTTGCATGACTTCAAGAAGTGCCGACTGTACTTTAGCAGGTGCACGATTGATTTCATCTGCAAGAAGGATATTGGTAAAAATAGGCCCTTTACTAATAGAAAATGTGGCTTCTTTAGGGTTATAAATAGAAGTCCCTATGAGATCCGCAGGCAGTAAATCAGGAGTAAATTGAATACGCTTAAATTGGCAATGGATGACTTGACTTAAGGTTGTTACAGCTAGAGTTTTAGCTAAACCCGGTAACCCTTCTAAAAGAAGGTGCCCTTCTGCTAATAGAGCAATGAGTAATCCTTCAATTAACTGTTCTTGCCCGACAATGACTTTACCTATTTCTTCACGTGCTTTTTTGAATGGTTGATTCGTTTTTTGAACTTCTACTGTTAGAGCGTCTATGTCCATCGCTGGTATCATCCTATGCTAAATTTATAGCCACTGACGTTTTTTAAAAAAGTATAGCATTGTAAGTGCTGAAAAAAGCATGAGAGCTAAAATTATATGGAAGCCCCATGAAGATTGCAGCCCCGGCATATGGGAAAAATTCATGCCATAGAGGCTAGCCATGAAGGTCAGAGGAACAAAAATCGTTGTAATAATGGTTAATAATCGGATGATTTCATTTGTTCTTTGATTAATATTTGACATATAGATATCTAGCATACCTGAAATAAGGTCTCGAAAACCTTCAACGGTTTCTATGGCTTGGACAATATGATCGTAAACGTCATAGAAAAAAAGCTTCGTTCCACTGCTAATGAGCTCTGATTCAGTTTTGCGTAGCTGATTAATGACTTCTCGCATTGGCCAGATGCTTCTTCTTAAGAATGCCATTTCTCGCTTGGTATGCTGAATATCGCTAAGTGTACTCATTTTTGGACGATTTAAAATCGTTTCTTCTAGAGCTTCTATCTTATTATCTTCGGTCTCCAAGTATAAAAAATAATTATCTACAATAGAATCTAATAAACAATAAGCTAAGTAATCCACCCCTCGCGTTCTAAGGCGAGTGTTGGCGATTTTTAATCTTTCTAAGACAGCTTGGATAACAGTAGAATCTTTTTCCGTAAATGTGATGAGATAATGAGGTCCTAAGATCAAGCTTAGTTGTTCATCCTCTAAACATTGTTTTTCGTGGTTGAATTTAAGAATGCGGGAAACAATAAAAAGATAATTTTTATAATCTTCTACCTTGGATCGTTGAATAGGATTCATGATGTCTTCCAGAAGAAGAGGATGAAGGTTGAATAACTGACCCATTTCGGCAATTTTATTAGAATCATTAATGCCGCAAACATTTATCCAGGTTTTTTTATGATGATCTTTTAAGAAAGTTTGGCATATGGATAAGGAAGGATGATCGATTCTTTCGTAGGAGTTAGTATCGTAATCGATCGCGAAAACTTCTGAGGTTTTTTTGATATCCTCTCCTGTATAAATCAATGTTCCAGGAGGGACGCCGATCTTCTTGGTTCTTTTTCGTAAATATCTACTCATAAAAGCTTGGCTTGTTTTTTTTCTCATAACAAATATAAGATAAATTTCCTACTAAAGGAGCTAGTAAAGCCAGTAACTTTTAAGGAAGAGATCAAAAAGAGAGAGGTGTACACAGAGATTGGCACCACCTCATTAAGTTTTATAATTCAATATTACGTCTAACCATGCTAATCTGGCGGCGTAAAGTTTCATCTTTAGCCATCTTTTCTTCGATTGTTTTACAAGCATGTAAGATGGTTGAATGTGTTTTACCAAAGGAAGCGCCCAGCATCATCAAAGATTCATTAATCATCACTTTAGCAAGGTACATAGCGACTTGCCGAGGAAGAGCGATCTCTTTAGTTCTTCCTGATCCCCTTAAATCGCTGACACGGACTTCAAAGATCGTAGCCACACTTTTTAAAATTTGCTCAACGGAGATTTTTTGTTTTGGAGTCTGAGGTAGCATTTCTCTTAGTGTCCGCTCCACCAATTCTTCCGTGATGGTTAGATTAAGCAGCTTGCAATGTGCGCTAAGACGATTGATAGCTCCCTCTAATTGTCGAACGTTATGATCAAAATGTTCGGCAATATAAAAAGCAACTTTATTGGGGATAAATAGCCCTTTTTGTTCTGCTTTAGCTGTTAAGATAGCTACTCGCGTTTCTAACTCTGGAACGCCAATATGTGCCACGAGACCCCATTCCATGCGCGCGATCATTCGTTCAGATAGCTTTAGCTGCGAAGGTGGTTTATCGCTTGTAATAACGATTTGTTTGTGTTGGTTAATCAAGGTTTCAAATGTATTACAAAACTCTTCTTCAAAATTAAGGCGATTCTGCAGAAATTGGATATCGTCAACAAGGAGAACATCAACATCGGAGCGATAAAACTTTTTCATCCTATCCACTGATTTGTTGCGCAAGTTATCAACGAGGTCATTGATGAAGGCTTCTGTTGTGATACATTGAACGCGTAAATTTTTATGATTAGCATGGATATAATGCCCAATGCTGTGCAGGATATGAGTTTTTCCTAATCCGACACCTCCATGAATAAAGAGGGGGTTATAGGATTGCCCCGGCCTAGCGGCAATACCCATGGCTGCCGATTTTACAAATTGATTGGTTGGGCCCTCAATAAAGGTATCGAAGCGGTAATTAGAATTGAGTTTAACATCTAGTAAAGGTTGCTTTTCTTCTTCTGGATTAAGAGTCGGTGTTGCTGGTGTGATCAGCTTTTTGACAGGCGCGGCAATGGCAAATTTGATCGCTGGTTCACCGTTGGCATTCACAGGCAGGAAGGCTGCTAAATCTTCTCGATAATTTGCGAGAAGATACTCTTTAACGAAGATATTGGGAATTTCAAGAGTGATTTCGTCTGTGGATCCAGATTCTAACACCTTGATTGGTTGTAACCAGTTGCCAAAGGCAGTTTCAGAACAACGTTTTTTGGCAAAGGCTAAAAATTGTTGCCAGGCTTCCAAAAGATCAATCGCAAGCATTCTACATCCTGATTGTTAATATTTTGAAAAACGGAAAAGATGCTCAACTCTCGCTCTTTAAAATTACTTTTTGCCAAATGAGAAGGTTGTTAACAGTCTTTCCACAATTTGTTCAAGATCATTTCTGGACGGAGACATTAACATGGCGGAGGTTAGCGAGCAAGCACTTTTTAATAGTCAAAAGTTAAGCAAATCCTTAAATCGTTAAGGATCAAAAATTTTATTTTTTCGTTTTTATTTTTTTACCCTTAAAGATTCTCTGAATTCATAAGCTATTTATTTTTAACAACTTTTGTTTTTGTCAGGAAGGTTAGAAATATTTATGAATAATGAAGGTTTGTTTTTGTGTTATAAAAGATTGATTACATTTTAATTATAAAATTTCATTTATAGTATAATGGGCGATATATTAAGAAGAACTAATGGGTAAAAATGAGGAAATCTTATTTTCCCTGGATTAATGGCAGCCTTGTGGTCGCGTCATTGTTTATACTCTTACTTTTCTTCTTTTCGAGTCTATTTTTCGTAAATCCCCCTTTTGAACAACCTATGGTGAGTAAAAAAAATAACCTCCTTCCAAAAAATGCTTTTCAAGCTGCAAAGGAGAGTTATAAACAGTTTGTGGGTCCTGCGTTTATTCTTAATGAGGTGGCTCCTGATCTTTTTTTGCCAGATTTGCGCTCACAAATTAATTATTTGGGGGCTAACCAAAGACCTGATTCAACCAAAGAAACCCAGCAACTTTATTTCTCTATAGGAGATGCAAGAAATGTCTACTCCGCAAAGCCAGGAGAAAAGATTTATCTCAGAAAGGAAAATGGGACAAGGAGCTTCATCTTAAGCCCTAATAATACCCCTACCTCCCTGTGGATTGTAGCAAAGCCTCAA
The DNA here is from genome assembly GCA_000829755.1 of Parachlamydiaceae bacterium HS-T3. Lineage (GTDB taxonomy): Bacteria > Chlamydiota > Chlamydiia > Chlamydiales > Parachlamydiaceae > HS-T3. The sequence continues at coordinate 172,578 of BBPT01000023.1, read as the reverse complement.
GCTAAAGGGGTACTGATTGATGTATTTTTGCTAGGCATCCGGGGTCAAAGGGTGACAGAGCCAAGGGATAGGGTTCAATTTTTTCTTCCCGAGAAAAACCTTTCAGCCAAAAACACGGTCTGGAATATAGGCAACCAGAAAGTAGACAGTACCCTTCTTTTTCGTCAGAAAGCTAGCTGGCGCGGAGAGGATCTGTTTCTAAAACTTCATGGAGGGCAAGAATTTAGCTACACGATTAATAAGCAGCGCATCGACTTTGCTGTCGGGGAGGAGGGGCATTATTTTATTTTTGCCGCGCCTGGCGACTATTTTATTTGGAAACATGATCAATGGAGAGCTCCTAATGACAAAGAAAGCACAGAAAACTTCCCATTATTAAGCGTTCGCAAAGCGGATGAGAAAACTTTAGCCCTTGAGGTTTGGGCAGTTGGTGGCAAGTCTAAGATGTCTCTAACACTTGTTCGATTGCCGGATCCGATGCCCAATCAAGAAGCAATCCTACATAGCTTTGAATTTTTAGGGGCAAGGACAAAAGTTCACTTTATGTTTAACGTTGATGGCGTCAGAGAAATTGTTGGCCCTGGAGATTGGTTTATTCTCCTAAATGGAAAGTGGAAAAAAATGAAGAAGGCTAAAGATGTTGACCTTTATGTGGAAGGAATTTTGATAGGTCCATTACTTGTGATTAACAAAGAGCAATCGTCCAATGATCGAAAGCTGTCAGTCCAATTATTTAATGCATCAAGAACGAATATGATAGAGATGGATCTTCCATTAAGAGCAGCATCACTACTGGACCACAGGGACGGCGAGCAGATGGAGGAAAAGGAAGTAGTGAATCCTACGATGAATCACAAGGAAACTGCTCCTTAAAAATATTATTTATCCGCGTTAGTATTTTTCCATTTAACGGCCTTATTTCTAAGTATTGAATTGCTTTTAATAATGCTTTGAGACTTTCTGAATCAGTATGGATAGGATCTTCATTATTCATCATACGAATAACGTCATCAAAAGTTTCATAGGCAATTCCATTAACCTTGATCACATTATCTTGAGTGGATTGAAGAAGCTTCTCTAGCTTAAGACTTCTTAGAGCTAGTTGTTTTCTAACGAGTATTTCCTCGTCTTTAGGAAACCTTATGGTTACATACTCATTAGAAGAAAAAAGACGATCAAACATAATCAATCTTTTATTTAGATAATTTATACTAACACATATTAAGCTAAGCTATCAATGGATTTGGAATACCCCCTCGAGAGGAAACCTAAGACCTAAATTGCTGCCAAAACCTTCCACTGAAGTTCCTCTCCAAGGTAATAACTCTTGTCGTTGCCGCTTCAGTTGTATCTGGCATGATCAAATTAGCCTTAAACAAAGTTTTGGTAGCCGTTCATGTTCCTAAGGTAAGGCTTTCTCGCTAATAGATTACCAATTCCATTTCCAACAGTATTGACTGTCAATGAAAGGTACATTGAATCGTTTTACGGGTTGAAGTAAGAAAACATCAAGGCATCTTTCACATGCATCCATCCATCCGCATAGGTTTTCTAAAGGGATGCTGAACAAAAACCGACCTTGAAACCTTGAGCGGTAGGTATGGTCATAACTATACCTCAGTTCCATACTTAAATATTTTGACCAGTTAAGCTCTAAACGAGCTTGAGTCCCTGCAACACTTCTTAGGTACCGATTTGAATAATAGTAACCGCCAACGGCGCTATATACCCTTGCCCCATTCCAGCAAAAAATTTCTCTTCCAACCTCACCATCTACGCCATAACGAATAAATTGTGCGGGTTGCAAGTGAGCTTGGTAGCCCCCATCAAAGTTGTAATAGGTGCTTTGTCCTCGATGGCGGATGGAGCCAACAGGAATGTAGCCGTTAATTCTCCAATCTAACCAACCGCCGAGGTATTCTAAACCTAACCCAATGCGGTTAAAACTGTTGTAGCGCCATTTTTTCACATCACAAGGGCAATTGCATAACTCTTGTTGGAATAATGTTTCTCTATAATCATAGTAGATGTTGGCCCCGAAAAGTTGATTACAACAATCACTCCATCTCCTAATCCCTAAACCTGCACTAGCTCCCCAGCATCCGCCTTTAAAGCGATAGTCTCTGAGATCTAAAAAAGACTGCCAGCGGCTAACCGCTCCCGGCGCTATAAACAATCCAACTTCTGCATAATTTGTATGAAGGCCAATGAAGTCGCCAAAGACGCCTCCTGCTTCGATACGCACGGTCTTTAAACAATCAAAATTTATTAACTGAGACATTTTACTAAAGGGTTGTGCCATCCAATTAGTAGTAGATGCAATAAACGATTGAGAGGTTGTTGGCTGAATAGTAGAAGAAGAAGCCAACTCCGGTTGATCATCTAACGAATAGTAATAGGGGTTTTGAGCATTTGATTGAACGCCATTCTGTTGTTGAGAAACATAGGGGTGGAGGCTTTGCTGCTCATATTGAGGATAATAAGATAGCTGATGTTCCATTCTTTCTTCTTGATAAGCATAAGAAGAAAGGGGTTGATAGGTATATTGACTTGAATAATGGAAGGGATCAATTTGCTCAGCATGGTAATGATATTTATCTGTTTTAGACAGGTGATTATTAGCTAAAGGATCGCGCTTATAAGTCAACGATTCATTTTTAAATGCTAAATCGTCATTAAATTGTGGTTTATCAAAAGATCCCTTTACTTGCCAATTCGAGGCATTATGGTTTGGCTTAGAAGAAGATACTTCATAGGCTTTTTTATTATGCTGACAGCCCTCAATCCAATTGGCGTAAAGGATCGTCCCAACCAAACCAAGAATACCTGCACATGTAATCGTTTTTTTGCTTAAGTAAAATTTCCAACTTTTCATAAAGCCAATCGAGGGATGATCCTTGCTGTAACGCTTAAAATATCATGACTTGCATACTGGCGAACAATTGGCATAACAAAAATTATTTGTAAATAATTTTTTAAAATGGCTCAGTCTATGCTTTTTGCTATTAATGATTTGTATTCTGATCCAACAAAGAGAAAAAAAAACGGCTCGTAATGGCTCAAAAAAGGTGAAAAAAATAAAGCCAAATTGCAAAAAATTAAGTATTATTTCGGTTTTGGTGTATCATTTTCAAATTTAATTTTTTTTCGGGTTTAAATGAATTTTTTGCCTTACTCAAAGCAATCTATCGACGATAATGACGTCGAATCTGTTGCCAATGCATTAAAAGCTCCATTAATCACTCGTGGAGACAAAGTAAAAGAATTTGAAGAAAAGGTGGCTCGTTACGTGGACGCAAGGTATGCTGTCGCTTTCTCGAGCGGCTCTACGGCACTTACGGCTGCCTACAGGGCTGCAGGCATGAACGCTTCTGATCAGTTGATTGTCACCCCAAACACTTTTATCGCTACCGTTGCATCAGGGACCGAACTTGGAGCTAAGCCTGTTTTTATTGATATAGATCGCAATAGTGGCAATATTGATTTATCAAAAATGGAACCAAATTTAAGCCATACATCGACACGTGGAAGGCTTTTTATCTTACCGGTTCACTTTGCAGGTATTGCTGTGGATATACCTAAGTTGGATGGTCGTATTGTTAATTGTAATACCATTGTGATTGAAGATGCAGCGCACGCAATTGGATCACGCTATCCTAATGGAGCAAAGGTGGGTTGCTGCTCGCACAGTTTAATGACCATCTTTAGTTTTCATCCTGTTAAACAGATCACAACTGGTGAAGGGGGAATGGTGACGACCAATAATCCTGAAATCTGTCATCGCTTAAAAGTCATCAGGAATAGTGGCATTGAACGAGAACAAAAGTATTTACAGAATGGTCAAGAAGCACCTTGGTATTATGAAGTCCATCAGCCTTCTTCTAACTACCATTTGACTGAGATGCAGGCAGCTTTAGGTGTTTCTCAATTAAAACGTATTGATCAATTTATGGAAAAGAAGCGTCGGCTTGTTAAAAGGTATAGGGGTCATTTACAAGGACTTGATGGCATTCGATTATTTGATCAAAAGTATGATGATTGGACAGCTTATCACCTTTTTGTCGTGCAAATTGACCATCAACATTTCCCAATCTCTAAAACACAATTAATTAATGAATTAAAAAAACGACGAATTGGCTCACAATATCACTACATACCCATTTATAGAATGCCTTGTTATAGCTATATGGGTGATATTAGTTCTTATTTCTCTGAAATGGAGGGCTATTATCGAGATGCCATTTCTCTTCCGCTTTTTTATGACTTAAGCGAACAAGATGTTGATTATATCTGTAAATCCTTAAAAGAAATTTTAAAGATTTAGCTATAAGCTAAAATAAGCGCTTTTGCTACATTAGCAATTTCACGATCTGGCTCCCTTTCAAGAATGTGGGCCAGCTTTAATCCTTCCTCCTTTTTTCCCAGCATAAAAAGAGCTTTTGTTACGTTGAGAAGGGTTGGAGCATGGTCAGCTTCAAGCTTAAGCGCTTTATCAAAACATTTTAATGCCTTCACTGGGTTATTTAATTGTAGATAAAGTGCTCCTAATGTCTGAGCGTCGTACGAGCTATTGGGATCAAGGACTGTCAAGGCTTCAAAAAAAGGTAGGGCGATATCATATTTGCCTTGTCGTATATAAGCATAACCTGCGTAACGTAGGTCCTCCACCTGATCTTCATTCCAGCCAAGAGACTTTAACCAGTTAATTTTACTCATGATTATCCTTGAAGGAACTGCCCAATACGACCGATGATAAAGGCTAACATGTCATTAATTTTGCTCATCTGTTTCAAACAACCAGCTAAAATTTGTTTCTCTGCATTTTCCTCTTGGTTTGTTGTTTGAATCGAGGCGAGACGGGCTTCTACCTCTGCTTGATGTTCAAGAGAACCAAAGCTCGGTCCAATTCTAAAAAACGAAAAGGGGTTACGGCGAATTGTTTCAAATTTGTTAGGAGGATAGAAGAATGCCCATGGAGTCGAAAGAGGCACAATTCCGAGTAAAAGGTCTAATTCAGATAATTTTGGATAGATATCCACCATCTGAATTTGAGGAGGAATGCTGGATGCTTCTGTAAGCCTTAGCTGACTGTTGATTTGTTCTGTCAGCATGATACGCAAGGCGTAATTACTGTGAACACTCATATCTAGCTTATCAATGGTTGTCATGATACCTCTTTGCAAATAGCCTTTTTCTTAGGCGTTGTGTATAAGATTTTCAGGATAATATTCTTTTAAACAAGTGAAATCTCTATTACTATTTTACCAAAAGTAACCGTTTTTGCAAAAAAGACTTAATGTTTATGAATGCCCATCAATCTGTACTCTTAGATGAATGCTTATATTTTTTCAAAGATAAACCCCTTTTTTCTTTCATTGATGGGACACTTGGAGCAGGGGGGCATACGGAGGCGTTGTTAAAAGAACACCCTGAGATACAGAAGTTTATAGGAATCGATCAAGATAGCGATGCTCTTCTCATAGCAAAAAAAAGACTCAATCTTTTTAAAGAAAAAATCATTTTTTATCATCGTAATTTTTCCGAAATTAAGCAAGTTTTAATGGATGCGGGCCTTGTGACCGTAGATGGGATTTTAGTTGATTTAGGGGTTTCCTCAATGCAATTAGATACTCCGGAAAAGGGATTTAGCTTCCTTCGCGATGGGCCTCTTGATATGAGAATGGATAAAAGACAAGTTTTGACAGCCGCTGACATTGTTAATACCTGGGAAGAACGGGACTTAAGCTATATTTTAAAAGTTTATGGGGAAGAAAAAAATTGGCGTAAAGTTGCCGCAGCGATTGTAAAAGAAAGAAATCAGAGGTTATTTAAAACCACCTTTGATCTTGTCTGCTTTTTAGAACCTCTTTTAAGAGAGCCATCTTGGATAAAAAAGACTAAAATCCATCCTCTTACGAAAACATTCCAAGCCTTACGCATTGCTGTAAATCAAGAATTAGAAAAATTGGAATTTTTTTTGAAAGATGCACTTGAATCTCTTAGTATTGGCGGACGGTTAGCAGTAATCACGTTCCATAGTTTGGAAGATCGAATCGTCAAGCATTTTTTTAAGGATGCAGCGAGTGATAAAGTGAGTACATCGGGAATCGGGGGCGTTTTTTTAGATAAAGTTCCAGAGTGCAAGCTATTGACTAAGAAACCAATAGAGCCTTCAGACGACGAAAAAGAGCGGAATCCAAGAAGCCGCAGTGCGAAATTGAGAGTCATTGAAAAATTATGAAGCTCTTACTCCATATTTTTATCTGCCTTTTTACGCTAACACTCACCCTTTACATTTATATTGATTATCTTAATCGAGTGATGGAGGAGCGTTTAAAGATCCCTCTTCTTAAAAAAGAACTGAGGGAGATTAAGGAAAAAAACGTCCTACTACAGTATGAGATAGACCGTTTTGAGAATCCCACCCATCTTATGGAACTTGCCAAAAAAAGTGAATATAGCCATCTTAAACATCCCCAAAATAATGAAATAACGGTTCTAGAAAGCCATGATTGAAAGAGGTCGCAAACGACTTTTTATCCTTTCTTTAGCGATTTTTTTTCTCTTCGCCCTTCTCTTGATTCAATTTTTTAATATCCAGATCATTGAAGGGGATAAATGGTCTAAAATTGCCGATCGGCAGCATTTTTTTGAGATTAAAGAACCATCTGTACGTGGGACTTTTTATGCTAATAACCTTATTAAAAAGTTAAATCATGAACAGCCTCAAAAAATTGTCTTCGATGTCGAGAAGTATCATTTGCATATCGATCCTGCTTCTATTCAGACGGAATATAAAAAAGAAATTTCAGAAGCCCTATCAGCGATCTTGCAAATCCCTTCTAAGCAAAAGAATGCTTTTCGAAAGCAATTTTATAAAAAAAGCCGTAATCGCAAACTAGCAAAGTGGCTTGGATACCACGAAAAGGAAAAAATTATCGATTGGTGGATGCCCTATGCAAAAATTCATAAAATTCCCCGAAATGCTCTTTACTTTGTCTCCGATTATCAGCGTTCTTACCCCTTTGATGCTCTGCTAGGACAAGTATTGCATACAGTACAGGATGTTAAGGATACGAAGAATGAAAAGGCAATCCCTACAGGAGGCCTTGAACTTTATTTTGATACCTTTTTACAAGGGCAGTCAGGAAGAAAAAGACTGATGCGGTCGCCAAGACATGCGATGGAGATTGATGACGTTTACATTTCACCGAAACAAGGTGCAGATGTGTATTTGACTATTAATCATGTTTTACAATCTATTGCTGAAGAGGAACTGGCTAAAGGAGTTAAACAATTTAAGGCAAAGGCTGGCTGGGCAGCCATGATGAATCCCTTTACAGGAGAAATTTATGTATTAGCTCAATATCCCTTCTTCTATCCATCCAGATACCAAGATTATTTTAATGATCCAGTTCTTATTGAACATTCCAAGGTTAAAGCTGCAACAGATGCAAATGAACCAGGTTCGGTCATGAAAGCCGTAACGATTGCTTTAGCCTTACTGGCGAATGAGGAGTTAAAGGCAAAAGGAGAATCCCCTTTATTTATGCCAGAAGAAAAAATGGCAACTGCTAATGGGTCTTTTCCTGGTCGTTCAAAACCAATCACGGATACAAGCCTCCATCGGTTTTTAAATATGGATATGGCGATACAAAAATCCTCTAATATCTATGTCGCTCGTTTAACTGAAAAAATCGTCGCACGTCTCGGGCCTAATTGGTACAGACAAAAACTTCAACAAGTATTTGGATTTGGTCTTAAAACAGGCATTGAATTGCCAGCGGAGAGTGCAGGTTTCTTACCAAGCCTTGGGAAATCCTATCCTAATGGAGCTTTAGAGTGGTCCTTAGCAACGCCTTTTTCGATGGCTTTCGGTCACAATCTTTTGGCTAGCTCGCTTCAATTGTTACGGGCATATGCAGTACTTGTCAATGGTGGTTTTCTTGTGAAGCCAACATTGGTGCAAAAAATTGCTAGACAAAATGAAGGTGGGGAAGAAATCCTACTCAATCATGCTGATGAGCAAAATCGGGTGCGGGTTTTACCAGAAAGCATTGCAAATCGCGTTAAACGATCCTTAAAATTTACGACTAAAATGGGTGGAACCGCACGTAAAGCAGATATTCCTGGATTTACTGAAGGGGGAAAGACAAGCACGGCGAAAAAAATTATTCATGGCATTTATTCCGAAACATGTTATGTAGCTAGCTTTTTAGGCTTTACTCCGGCAGATAAACCTGAGTTTTTGTTATTAGTCGCCCTTGATGAGCCTGAATATGGATATATTCCAGGCCTTGGCAAAAATCATAATGGCGGGGCTTGTGCTGCCCCTATTTTTAGAGAAATCGCGAAAAGGTCTTTGGAATACCTAGGAATAGAGCCAGACGATCCCTATGGTTATCCTGTAGGGGACCCTAGGTATGACAAATTAAAAGCTGACTTTCGACAAGAAACTGAGAAGCTGAAGGATCTTTATGATAAGTGGAATAACCCTCAAAACAAGACATTAACTCATGAAGTTAAAAAAATTAATTAAAGACTTGCCTGATATCACGTTAAAGGGCTCGAAAGAAATTGAAATTACAGGTATTTGTGCAAATTCAAAATATGTATGTCCCGGTAATTTATTTATCGCCAAGAAAGGATTAACAACGGATGGCCATTATTATATTAGCGAAGCGATCAGTGGTGGGGCGGTTGCTGTCTTAACGGATATATATGATCCTTCATTAAAAAATGTAGCTCAATTGATCAGCCCAAAAGTGGCTCATCTTGAAAGTCATCTAGCGAAAATTTATTATGGTTCACCCAGCGATCAACTTTTCATGACGGGCATAACAGGGACAAATGGAAAAACAACGGTTTCTTTTCTCATTAAATATTTGCTCGATCATTTAAAGTTTTCTGCAGGTTTGATTGGCACAATCGAATACATCATTGGTAAACATCGTTATCAAGCTACGAGAACCACGCCTGATGTTTTATCCAATCATAAATTGCTCAAAGAAATGATTTTACAGGGATGCACGGACGCTGTTATGGAAGTGACTTCGCATGCTTTGACGCAAGGTCGAGTGGATGAGATCGATTATGATGTCGCCATTTTTACGAACTTAACGCTAGATCATTTAGATTACCATGGATCTATGGAAGAGTATTGTAAGGCAAAAAACCAGCTTTTTAGGAAGTTAAGTGATTCCAAAAAGAAGCATAAAATGGCGATTGTGAATCATGATTCGCCTTGGGTAGAGGCGATCATTCAAGGATGTACGACCCCTATAATGACTTATGGAATTGATAACAAGTCCGATTTGATGGCAACAGATATCTCTTTTGATGCACAAGGTACTCGTTTTCTCTTATGTTACAAGGGCCAGATCGTTCCCTGTGAAACACCGTTAATCGGTCGCTTTAATGTATATAATATTTTAGCTGCCATAGGGGCATTAATCGCTCGAGGTAAAGACCTGAAAGACCTTTTGCCCTTGCTCAAGCAGCTTCCTTCTGTTCCAGGGCGTTTAGAAAAGGTGAATAATTCACTCGGTATTCATATTTACGTAGATTTTGCTCATTCAGATGATTCATTACTTAACGTTTTGAAAACCCTTCAAGAAGTAAAGCAAAAGAAAATAATCACGGTTTTTGGATGCGGAGGGGATAGGGATCGAACAAAACGTCCAAAGATGGCTCAGGCTGCCGAATCGCTATCTGATAGCTGTATTGTGACTTCTGATAATCCTCGTTCGGAAGATCCGATAAAAATTTGCGAAGAAATTCAAGCTGGTTTTAAAAACCCCTCTCGTCATAAGGTAGAGGTAGATCGTAAAAAAGCAATTGCTCTCGCTATTGAACAAGCAGAGCCTGGAGATATCGTTTTAATTGCAGGGAAAGGACACGAGACTTATCAAATTTTTGCTCATAAAACAATAGAATTTGATGATCGAAGAATCGCTTATCAAATTTGCCAGGAAGGTTAGTCACTTAATCTATGTTACATTTTTCGAAAGTTTGTTTGTTAGTTTTAACAATTGCCGTAGGTTGCGCTTCCTCTCATCGTCGGTATGAAAAGGCATATGCCTTTCCAAATAAAGAAGAGTCTGTAGCTTGTAAACCCTATAAAATGGTCGTGATTGACCCAGGCCATGGTGGAGAGGATTTTGGTACCCACTCTTCCTTAAAACCAAGATATCAAGAAAAATTCTTAAATCTAACAACGGCACGGTTACTAAAAGGTTATCTTCATGAACTTGGGTATCAAACGGTCATGACAAGAAACGATGATACGTTTATTCCCTTGCTCACAAGAGCAAGTTTTGCAAATGCTCAGCCTTCAGTCTTGTTCATAAGTGTTCATTTTAACTCTGCTCCTAGCAAAGAAGCGCAAGGGATCGAAGTTTACTTTTATGAAAAGGATAAGGACAGGAAAAGGGTTGACCAGTCTAAACAGTTGGCAGAGTTAGTTTTAAAGAGCGTTATTTCTCAGACTAAAGCAAAGTCAAGGGGTATCAAGCATGGAAACTTTGCCGTTATTAGAGAAACAACAATGCCTGCTATCCTTGTTGAGGGGGGGTTTTTAACCAATGATGAAGAGATGAAAAAGATTAAAAATCCCGATTATCTTAAAAAGCTTGCTCTTGGAATGGCAAAAGGCATCGATAGTTATCTCAAATTGCCAGTAGCTCCTAAAGTTGTAAAAGTAACAAAAAAGGCAAAATGATCAAATGTCCTCGGCGCGACTCGAACGCGCGACCTGTTGCTTAGGAGGCAACCGCTCTATCCACCTGAGCTACGAGAACAAGTAAAACCATTAGATAGCTATAATATAAACTAAAGAAAAGATCTTCTCAACTGATACTTAGCGCACCAGTAAACAATCAATGACTTTTGTCGAAGATGCTAGAAGCTGTTCTTCAAATTCTTTTAACTCTTCAATCGTTTCATCTGTAATCATTAAAACAACAGCGTCGAATAAAGAAGCTAAGCTAAGTGCGTCAGCATCTAAAATAGTTGTACGTGAAATTGCAAGTGTCCAGTCATAATCATGCTGATAAGTCTCTAAGAGTGTTTTGAATTCATTGCGTTTTAGCAATTCAGATGAATAGCGAGAAACACCCCCAGCCGACAAGCGATGAATCCCATTCATCTCAGTGACATCAAGGGGAGTACCCTTCTCGATATATTGCAATATGCCATTTTTATTTTCTTGCAAAACTTGATCAAAAGTAAGATCGAGATGAATAACTCGTTGACCTTTTTTGACAAGAAGGCTAGCAAAATCTAGAGATGGATCGATGCCTTTACCTAAAATAAATAGAATTTTCCGAGTGTTGGTAGTCAAGAATTGATCTAAAAATTCTAAGGATCGACGGATGGTATTGAGATCGCTATCTAAAAGGTTGTAACCAGGCATAAATTTTTTATTCATCAACCCGGAGCAGTGCATCTGCGCTAGCTTGATATTGTCTTCACTAGCTGGAATACCTGTAATTAGGCTACGAGCAATCAGGAAACCTACAGATCCAAGAAGTCCTAATAAAGAACCTAAGATGGCATAAAAGACAGCACGTGGCGGAGCGGGGTTAATAGAAGGAAGAGCATGATCAATGGGTGTTGATTGAATGAGTTCTAAATTTTTAGAAATGTTTTTGGATTCTACCATGCTTGAAAGGTTCTCTAAAAACTTTTGGTGAGAAGTTAAATGTTGGAAGACAATCTTCTCAGCAGCCCATCGAGAAGGAATTTTGGCCATACGCAGATTTAAGTCATTTTGATGCTCTTTAATCAGCTTTTTTTCATCATCAAGATTTTCAAGTCGGGTGGCTAAGTAGTCGACAAGGTTTTTTTTCAAAACGTAAATTTGCTGATAACTTAAATCGAGAGTAAGGCTTTGGAGTGCATAAATTTTATCTTGTAATAGCTTTTCGCGAAGGGTAAATAATTGAATCATTTGTTCGATGTGGCCAGCTAGAAATTGTTTGAGCATGTTGAGTTCATCTCTTAATCTACCCATTTCTTTTTGAGTTCGATTGTTTTCATCTCTCAAATTAATAAGAAGCATACTCGCCTTGGCAATTCGTTCAGCACTGATAGGATCATGTAGAATAGCTGTTAAGGAGCAAACTTCAAAATCTGGCTTTTTTAATTCTTCGACAATAAACTTATGTTGTTTAATTTGTCCTTGTAGTTCTGTGACAGCCGAAGAATAGCTATAAAATAAATTCCTTGCTGTTTCTAAAGTGATGCCCTGAAACTCTTGATCGGGGTGATGTTGGTGTTTAATTCGTTCACTGATCGTTGCTTCTTTTAGCTTGAGCATATTTTTCAAGTTGTCAAGGTAAGAGCAGAGCTGATCTCTATAACAGTTTTGATCTTCGTTATTAATTTGGTTAAGCGCACTAAACCAAACGGGTGTAAGATGTTGTGATGGTTGAAAGAGGACATCTGCAGAGATGTCCTCGTGGGATTTCAAAGCAAGTGAAAGCTCTTCGGTCTCTTTTAATTGGGAGCGAATCGAGTGAAGTTCAGCAAACTGCTCATCAAGAATATTGCGGATACTCTCATTGTCTAACTTTTTCTGTTTCTCTAATGAAAGATTGAGGACATCAATTTGTTGCTTAATACCCCTGATCTCTCCTAATAGTTGGTTAATCACAGCAGAATCACCACGGCCCCCATATTGGTCATAATAGACAAAATCGAGGTCCGCAAGTTTTTCTAGGCGTTTTTTTTCAAAATCAATCTCGGAAATTTTTTGCTGAAGACTATGAACGTTAGCGGCTAAAAAATCCATTTCCTTTTCGGAGTCGAGAAACCCGCTGGAAGAGAGATCTTTAGAAATGCGTTCAGCATGCTTTTCCATCATGGCTTGTAAATCAGCCCCCACTTCATCCTGACGATTTTTTAAATATTCTAATTGGTAGCTAGAAACGTACTCATGGTCTTCCTTGATGTAGTCCTGATAGGCAGCCATAAGAGTATTTAAAAACTCTGCAGCAAGGTGTCTATTGCGATGCTTAAATTTAAGTTTTAACAATGTCTTATCCTCGCGATCAAGCTCAATGACCATTAAGGATGTAATACTCTCAACAGCAAGATCTAAGGGTAAGAAGCTAACAGAGAACATCCTACTGGTAAGCGCTGTTTTTTCGCGTGCTTTTTGCAGCGTAAAGGAGTAGTCATCGGCTTCAAAAGGGTGGTCTAAAAAACCTAAAGGTAGATCATCTCGACCTAAAACTTTAAACTGCTTTTCATCAATAAATTGAACCACGATCCCAAAAGGGCTCTCCCCTTTGTATAATACTTTTTTGGCAACGATCGGTTCTTCCAGATCTGCTAGGATAGGCGTTTTTCTCTTGGTCCAGTAAGCGTACTCAGCGAAAAAATTATCATGGATATCCTTCAAGTTTGGAAATGAAGTCTCAACGGGAACAACCTTGGCCTGCATACCCAATTTATAAATAACCTTAGAAAGTAATTTACGTGATTTTAACGTGGAGATCGTTTCGCTATCGCCTGGCATGGCGCCATTACTAAAAATAAAATCGGTAAGAGAAGAGCGGAAGGCGGTCTGAGGTTTGCCTTTATCACGAAAAGTTGCTGTTGTAAGATAATAAACATTTCTTGTTAAGGCCAGGCAACCACTAGCCAATGCTCCAGCTACAACAAAAAACAAGATAGCTTTTTTATACTTTTGGCATAGATTTAGGTAATCTTTAAGTGCATATCTGAGCTCTCTTGGCTCTTTGTCTTCGTTCATTTTTTCCATTTTTTATCCAGAAGTAAGCCTGTAAATCTTATAGACATTTTGTACCCCACCGTAACTTGGTACAAGCTGCTCGATAAAGCGGTTCCATTCGGTAATTGGTTTTGGTGAAATATAGACCGTATCGCCTGGCATCAACAATAAGCTATCATTAGGCAGGTGTACAATATGTTGCCAGGAAAGAAGATAGATTTTAGGACACTGCATATTGCCTCTGATGACCTGGATGCAACGCTTGTCACCTGTATAAGGAATCCCTCCCGCCATCACAAGGGCTTCCCTTAATGACATATAACCATAGATAAGTGGAATCGCGCGAGGTGAGTTGACTTCTCCCATAATCATGACACTTGCATCAAGAGGTTTTGCAATGTAAATTTTATCACCGCCACGCATAACGATGTTTTGAGACATGTCACCTTCAACGATTAGCCTGTGGAAGTCAATATTTTGGGGATGACCGTTTCTAAGCAAATAGCTCATAAAAAGGTTGGCATCTCCAGCAATATGAGCATGTGCAATGACTTCATTTAATCTAATCTTCCCATCAACTGGCATTACGGATAACCCAGTGAGCCCAGTAATTTCAACTTTCCTAGATAAACGGTCTCGGTAAGTGACAAAAACATCGATATCTTTAATCTCTCGGTTTAAAATTTCGTGTAGTTTTTCTTTTGCTTCGTCGAGAGAAAGCCCTGCTACCTCAACAGGGGGAATATCGGGAAGATCGATCATTCCATTATGAACTTTAAAACCGCCTACAGCTCCATTAATAAATTGGAAGGATTCCATCAGATCACGGCGATTAGGATGGTAGACAACAATATTTAGGATGTCATCTTCAGCAATCACATCCTTATATTCGCACATATCGTTTGCAGTGATATCCTCAAGAGTGATCCCTTGCATCTCTAAAATGGCTGCCTTACCTTGTCGGATGCGATAAGAGTCAATCACAAACTCATCTGCGCCATAGACATCATAATCAGTGCATGTTCTGGGGGCGCAGCTTGAGCTTATCACTAATAAAAGTGCTAAGGATAATAAGATTCTCATGTAATGTCTCTTCAGAAATTCTAACGGGAGATTATTTATATAAGAGGAGATTAAATCAAGTTTCTTTCCAAAGGATCGTGAAAACAACCGGGGGTGGTTAGAAATTGACAGTCAATTGTGTAAAATGTTAAATTTATAGATTTTATGTTAGAATAAATCTTGAGTAGGAGATCCATTGGAGCAAAATATGGCCTCGGATATAGAATTCGGTAAAAAATCTGCATACAAATACGGATTTGTTACCCAAGTCGAGAAAGAAAGTTTGCCCAAAGGCTTAAACGAGGATATCATTCGGGCAATCTCCAAAAAGAAAAATGAACCTGAATTTTTGCTGAATTTTCGTTTGAAAGCCTACCAAAGATGGTTGCAAATGAAAGAGCCAAGATGGGCGAATGTAACCTATCCA
Source organism: Parachlamydiaceae bacterium HS-T3 (assembly GCA_000829755.1). GTDB lineage: Bacteria > Chlamydiota > Chlamydiia > Chlamydiales > Parachlamydiaceae > HS-T3. The sequence goes on along the minus strand of BBPT01000023.1, from coordinate 157,351 downwards.
CCGATTGACTATCAAAATATCACTTACTACTCAGCCCCCAAACAAAAAGCGCAGCTTAAGTCTTTAAATGATGTTGATCCAGAAGTTCTTAAGACATTTGAACGTTTAGGCATACCCTTAGATGAACAAATGCGTCTTTCGAATGTGGCCGTTGATATGATTTTTGATTCGGTTTCTATCGGTACCACATTTAAACAAAAGCTAGAAGATGCAGGGGTTGTCCTTTGCTCGATTTCAGAAGCCGTGCACACTTATCCAGAAATTGTAGAAAAATATTTAGGAACAGTGGTGCCTATCGGAGATAATTTTTTTGCTGCCTTAAACTCAGCTGTTTTTTCTGATGGTTCATTTGTTTACGTTCCCAAAGGGGTTCATTGCCCCATGGAGCTTTCTACCTACTTCAGAATCAATGACAAGGAGTCTGGGCAATTTGAACGCACACTTATCGTAGCTGAGGAAGGCTCTTATGTAAGTTATTTAGAGGGGTGCACCGCGCCAGCCTTTGATAATAATCAATTACACGCAGCCGTTGTGGAACTGATTGCTCTAGAAAGATCAACAATCAAATATTCAACAGTGCAAAATTGGTACTCTGGCAATCCTGATACGGGTGAAGGTGGCATTTATAATTTCGTTACAAAACGAGGAAAGTGCTTAGGTGATTTTTCAAAAATCTCTTGGACTCAAGTAGAGGTAGGGGCGGCAATTACATGGAAATACCCCAGCTGTATCCTTGTGGGAGATCACTCTGTCGGGGAATTCTATTCTGTAGCTCTCACAAATGGTCACATGCAGGCTGATACAGGCACTAAAATGGTGCATATTGGTAAGAATACAAGTTCAACTATTGTATCTAAGGGAATTTCGGCTGATCAATCCCATAATAGTTATCGAGGTCTTGTTCAAGTGGCTCCTAAAGCTAAAGAAGCGCGTAACTACACTCAATGTGATTCCATGCTGGTTGGCAATCATTGTTCAGCAAACACATTTCCCGTGATGAAGGTTTCTAATGCCACATCGCAGGTTGAGCACGAGGCATCAACCTCCAAAATGAACGAAGAACAGCTTTTCTATTTTCAATCTAGGGGTATCGACACAGAAGATGCGATTAGTATGATCGTTAATGGATTTTGTAAGGATGTCATTAAAGAATTGCCTCTTGAGTTTGCTACAGAAGCCCAAAAGCTTCTGACTTTGAAGTTAGAAAACTCTGTTGGATAATCAAAAAATAGTGGAAAATTCATGATAGATATTAAAAATTTGCACGCATCTATTGAAAATAAACCCATTTTAAAGGGATTGAATTTGTCGGTAAAGGCGGGTGAAATTCATGCCATTATGGGACCTAATGGTGCTGGAAAATCGACTTTAGCTAAAGTGCTTGCAGGGCATCCTTCCTATGAAGTTTCAGGAGAGGTGCTTTTTCAAGGACAGAATATCCTAGAGTTAGGGCCAGATGAACGAGCTCATCTTGGAATTTTTATGAGTTTTCAATACCCAATTGAAATCCCGGGGGTTAGCAATCTTCAATTTTTAAAAGCGGCTATTAATGCCAATCGTAAAGCTGCAAGCAAAGAACCACTTACAAATGAGGAATTTGAACAGCTTCTCGCTGAAAAAATGAAATTGATGGATATCAGGGAAGAATTCAAAGAGCGCAATCTAAATGAGGGATTTTCTGGAGGCGAAAAAAAACGTAACGAGATCCTACAGATGGCATTGCTTAACCCTAGCCTTAGCATTCTTGATGAGACAGATTCTGGATTAGATATTGATGCGATGCGTATCGTGGCAAAAGGGGTGAACCAGCTAATGAATCAAGAGAAAGGGTTAATTTTAATTACCCATTATCAACGTCTTTTAGATTATATTCATCCCCATTTTGTTCATGTCATGCTGGACGGTAAAATTGTTGAATCAGGAGGTCCTGAATTAGCCCTAGAATTAGAGCAAAAAGGGTATGACTGGCTCAATCCTCAATTAAAGGGAATAGCTTCTTAATGACTTCGGAAATTACGACAGATCAAGAACATTTTCACCATCTTGTGGCAAGTCTTTACAATAATTATAAGCTAAGTGATTCCCTACAACGACTTCGAGCGCGGTATTGGGATCATTTTTTAGGACTTGGATTGCCGGATAGGAAAAATGATGTCTTTAGAAATATCAATCTTAGACAGCTTTTTAATAAGGAATTTTATGCTCCTTCCTTGCTAACAGAGCAGCCTCTAATCCTAGAGCGTTATTTCTTGCCAGAGTGTAGAGGCCGTGTGATTGTATTTCATAATGGTTTTTTTCGCTCCGACTGGTCCGAGCTTGAAAAGTTAGGTAAAGGAATTTTGGTGACACCCTTAACGGATGCGATGAAAACTTTTGGACCTTTACTAAGCAACCAAACGACAGAAAGATTGCAAATTGAAAAAGATCCTTTTGTATCGTTAAATGGAGCTTTGAGCACAAGTGGTTGCTTTATTTACGTTTCACCAAAAACAGAGTTTATTGAGCCTATACAGATTGTTCAGGTTATTGATTCTACTGAAAAAGCCTTAATGATTACTCCTAAAATTGAAATGTTTGTGGGGGCAGGGTCAAAAGCTTCCTTCGTATCGACGGCTGTTCAGGTTTCTGGGGACCGGTTTTTCGTAAATGCTTCGATTAACTTTTCTTTAGGTGAAAATGCTCATGTTTCATTAGCTCAAACAGCTCTGGAACTTTCTAACAATGGCTGGTACTTTGAAGCTGCTCGCGCTACTTTAAAGAGGGATAGCTCTTTCAAGACCATTTGTGTAAGCGATGGTGCACAAGGAGTGCGTTTTGATTATAGAGCCGATATTTTAGGTGAAAATGCAGAATGCCATTTAAATGGGTTATGGGCTTTAAAAGATAAACGAGAAGTTCATCATCATGTTTTGATGAACCATCAAGCGCCTGAATGCCGTTCGATGCAGTTTTTTAAAGGCATCTTGAATGATGCTTCCCATGCAGGTTTTGAAGGAAAGATTTATATTCATCGTGAGGCTCAAAAGACACAAGCTTTTCAGTTAAATAACAATCTGATTCTCAGTGACTTAGCGACTGTAGATAGCAAACCCAATCTTGAAATTTTCGCTGATGATGTCAAAGCTTCGCATGGAGCGACTGTAGGTCAGCTAGACGAGAATCATCTTTTCTATCTGATGACACGAGGTTTGGCAGAAGATGAGGCCAGAAAATTACTCACCCTAGGATTTTGCCAAGAAATGATAGAGATGCTGCCCCTTGCTTCTCTAAAAGAGCAAGCAGCCCGAATTATTTATAAAAATCTTTAACGGTAAATCAATGGATAAAGACGCGATTTTTAAGCTTAGGCAAGATTTCCCTATGCTTCAAAAAAAGATGCATGGCAAGCCGTTGATCTACTTTGATTCTGCCGCTACTGCACAAAAGCCGTTAGTGGTTATTGAGGCCATTGATCAGTTCTATCGCGAGCATTATGGGACCGTACACCGTGCCGTTTATGAATTATCTCTTCATGCAACAGAAATGTATTTGGCCGTTCGTTCGAAGGCCCAATCTTTTCTTAATGCAAGAAAAAAAGAAGAAGTGATTTTTACAAGGGGAACAACGGAGTCCATTAATTTGATTGCCTATTCTTTTGGAAAAGCTTTCATTAAGGAGGGGGATGAGGTTCTTATTACAGAGATGGAGCATCATTCCAACATCGTCCCTTGGCAACTTTGCTGTGAAGATAGAAAGGCGATTCTCAAAGTGGTTCCGATTACTGATGAGGGGACGCTAGATTTTGCGGCATTAGAAAAATTGCTTACCGATAAAACTAAAATTGTGGCTATCGCCCATATTTCTAATTCTTTAGGCACTATCAATCCCATTAAGCAAATTGCACAGTTAGCTCATGCCAAAGGAGCTAAAATTGTAGTTGACGGAGCTCAGGCTGCGCCACACCTTCCTATCGATGTCCAAGACCTAGATGTTGATTTTTACGTTTTCTCTGGCCATAAAGCCTATGGACCAACGGGGATTGGTGTTCTTTATGGTAAAGAAGAGCTTTTAGAGCAAATGCCTCCTTATCAGGGAGGTGGGGATATGATCGATACTGTCTATTTTGAAAAAACAACCTACGCTCCTTTGCCGTTGAAGTTTGAAGCTGGCACTCCTATGATAGCTGAGGTCATCGGATTAGGTGCTGCTTTGGATTACATGAATAAAATAGGCGTGAGTGCCATCCAAGAATGGGAACAGGAGCTCATTCAATACGCGACGCAACAAGTTTTAGATATTCCTGGTTTTAGGATCATTGGCCAAGCCCCCGATAAAGCGGCCATTCTAAGCTTCGTTATCAAAGATCTTCATCCTCTAGACGTAGGTACTTTGCTTGATTTGAAAGGAATCGCTGTAAGAACAGGGCATCACTGTGCTCAGCCTGTCATGAGACATTTTGGTGTACCAGGTACGGCTAGAGCTTCCTTTGGATTGTATAACACGAAAGAAGAGATCGATCATTTTAAAATGGCTCTTTTAGAGGTAATTGCAAAATTAAAGACGTAGCTTATGAAAATTGATGTTTGTCAAGCTGTCTTTTTGCTTTCTGAAGGAGATGTGGTAGCCATTCCTACAGAAACTGTGTATGGCTTAGCGGCCTCAATACACTCTCCTAAAGCAATTCAAAAAATCTTTGATTTAAAGAAGAGACCCCCTAAAAATCCTTTGATTGTTCATCTTGCTTCTAAAGATGAAATTTTTGATTATATCTCTAGTGCACCTCCTTATTTAGAGGAGTTAATGAATGCCTTTTGGCCTGGGCCTTTGACATTAATTGCTCATACCATTCCAGGCAAGATCCCGGAGCAGGTATCGGCAGGACTTCCAACAGCCGCTTTTCGTTTTCCTCAGCATCCTCTCGCACGATCAATCCTAAACATGACAGGCGCCCTTGTCATTCCCTCAGCCAATCTATCAGGAAAGCCATCTTCAACAGCCTATGAACACATCGAAGAAGACTTTGGAAAAGATTTCCCCGTTGTTGATGGGGGAAAATGTTCAGAGGGGCTTGAGTCAACCATCCTGATTTATAAAGAAGAACGCTGGTGGATCGCTCGTTTAGGAGCTCTTTCTCCAACAGAATTAGCTACAGTTTTGCCCTATGAGCCGGCCTATGCAAAGCAGACGGCAGCAAATCCTCTTTGCCCTGGTCAAATGTATAAGCACTATTCCCCCAAAGCAGAATTGATTTTAACAAACTCCTTTAGTGAAGCTTCCTTAATTATAGGCTTTCAAGATCGGAGTTATCCTTCGAAAGCAGAGGTGTGGTATTGGGGGCGCAGTGACGATCCTCGAGGTGTAGCTCAGGCTCTTTATAGTTTACTAAGAGAGCTTGACAGACAAAAAAAGCCCGTTGCATGGATTGATAGCCATTTTTCCAAAGAAGGATTATGGCAAACAATCCATGAACGAATTCAAAAAGCAGCTTCTAAAAACTAAATGTTTCCTGTAGAAAAAACATCTTGGAGTCTTTGATTTAGCTCTTGCAAAGTAGGGGCAATGGGTTGAATTTGTTTGTTATGCAAATGATAATGTGCACTTTTCACGCAATTGTAAAAGATGTAAGCAGCGGCTCCTACTAAAAAGATGTTGGCAGCAGCATTGGCTACTTGAAAGCCGCCGAGTAGTAGGCCTGCGCCTGTTAGCATTGAAGTCACACCTAAAGAAGTACTAATGACCGTAAACGCCGATAGGGCGATGACTGCAATAGCAGCAACGCTAGCCGCAATGGCAAAAAGCGCGCCTCTTTTTTTGCTTTTTTCAGCTTGAGTATCTGTGCCAGTGATAGCCTCTTTAACAAAATTAGAAATAGCATTATGTATTTTCATACAAACCTCAGATTTTTTTCTCTTTATAGCACAACAAAGAGTTAAATGAAAATTTATTCTTAAATAATAGAAATTGCTTTAAGGCGATGGAACACTAATGCTTGGTTTAAACATGTTGAGCATCTCTCTAACAGTGTAAATCCAACGATAAGAATCGCGATTTACTTCTTCTAAGAATAGATACCAACCTAAACAGACAATGCCCAATCCTAGGAGGGATTTTAGAGCCATCCCTAAAAAGGTAATTTGTACCTGAGGAGCTAGGCGATTAGCAATCCCCAAAAACAAATCCGTCATGAGCATGATTAATAGTGCTGGGGTAGCTAGTTGAATAGAAATAACCATGACGCGGTTAAGGACATCCATTTGTAATGCCCAGAAAGCAGTATCTTTTCTAAAGAAATCAGGGTTAATAAAACGATCGGGTGGAATAATGTCATAAGACATGCCTACAAGCTCTATAACGAGAAATGGACCATCGATTAAAAAAAAAAGATAGATAAGAACAAAGTTAAACAACGTTCCCATAGGAGAGGATTGGTTTTGAATCGTGGGATCGTTAACCATCAAACTAGCACCGCCTCTTTGGTGGTCAATGATGATACCTGTATTCTGCACAATAATGAAAGGAACGCTGATGATATAGCCCACACAAAATCCTACAAAAAACTCTTTAGCAAGTAAAAAAAGAGACATGACATTGAAAGTGATAGGGATCGTTGTTGTCTCTAACAGTTTAGGTAGGAAAATAACAAACAGCGTAAGTGCGAACACAACTTTCACGGGGTGAGGAAGGACTCGGGCTCCGAAAAAAGGTGAAAGCGCAATGATAGGGAGCATGCGACCAAGAAAGAGCATCACGAGAGTCAATCCACCTATGAAATCTCCTTTTGCAAAGGCACTATTTAAAAAAAGTGTAACATAACCTGAGTCTAACTCCATTTAGGGGCTTCCAATGCTCCACTTAGGAAAGTTAGTAAAAATATTTAAAGAAAAACTCATAATTTGCGAGCCCAGCCATCCTCCAAGTATCATCAAGGTGAGCGTCACGGCAACGAGCTTAATGGTAAATGAGAGGGTTTGCTCTTGGATTTGTGTTGCTGCTTGGAAAATAGCCACAATGATACCAAAAAAGAGGCTAATTAAAATTGGGGGTGCAGATAAAATCAAAATGAGAAGTAGCCCTTGATAGGCTAGCTGTACAACTTGAGATTGAAACATAGATAACCCTCCTATCTAAAGGTTGCGACAAGGCCTTCAATGAGTAATGTCCAGCCATCGAGCATGACAAGCAAGAAAAGCTTAAGAGGCATGGAAATCGTAACAGGTGAAAGCATCATCATCCCCATGGCTAGCAAGATATTGGAAGTGACAAGGTCAATCACAAAAAATGGGATGTAGATAAGCACACCAATCTCAAAGGCATCTTTTAATTGGCTTGTAATAAAAGATGGCACAACAATCATAAAGTCATCTGGCTTTAAGCTATCTCGATGGTCTTCAGGTAGTGTGCGAAAAGCGATTCGGTAAAATAAGGCTTGGTGTTTGACCAATGAGTTTTTCTTTAAAAAATCCCTTAACGGTTCTCGAGCAGCCATAGCTACTTGTACAATATAAGAAGAAGATTCTGGGGTTAAAATTGAGGTGGGAACCTGGGTTTGAGCTACAACTTGCTGAGCACTATCATACATTTTTAAAGCAGTCGGGTACATGACGAACAGACTGAGCATAAAAGCTACGCCGTTAATAATTTGGTTTGGTGGTGCTTGCTGAACACCAAGAGCGCTTCTTAAAAGGGATAATACGATCACAATTTTCATGAAAGAAGTGAGAATCATGATGATAAAAGGCAGTAAAGAGAGGAAAGCAAGCGCTGCTGCCTGTGTAATTAGTGATGGATTTTGAAATGTATCAAAAACATTAGTAAAAACACTTTGTGGATTACGAATGTTAGGAGGAAGATCTTGTGGTTTTACAGGGGCGTTCGAACGATCGATAGATTGAACATTTCGGCCTCTTGGCATTGGCTCATCCTGAGAAAAAAGCGCTTCCGGATTTAGCCAAAATAGAGAGCAGATGACGATAAAGACAAGACTTCTTTTAACAAAGGACATACTAACCTTTTTGTTTCGATTTCATGAGCATGTCAAACGCTCTTTCTAAAGTTCGCCATAGGTTATCAAGCTGCGCATTGATAATGCCACCTTCTGTCTCAATAACACAACCACCAGGTTGAATATCACTTCTCTCATTAATGGAGAATGCTTCTAAATTTTCAAATAAATCTCTCAGTTGCTGTTTGTTTTTTTCTAGGATTTCTACGTCTTTTTTATTCACATAAACTGTTATTTTCTTATGGGTAGAAACAGCTTTTAACGAGTTAGCTACAATATCGACAATGACTGCTTCGGAAAGTTCGATCTCTCGTCCAACAATTTTTTTTGCTGCCTTTAAAGCAACAGGAATAATCAATTTTTCCATTTCTGAGCGCACATTGGCGATTTCTTGTTCTAATTTGGCCACATGCTCAGCCCAATTCTTAAAACCTTCTTCATAGCCTTCTGCTTGAGCCTCTTCTTTGATTTTCTCAGCTTCTTTCACTACTTGCAAACGAAATTGTTCAGCGTCGGCTTTAATCGCTTCTAGGACTTGGTTGCCTTCGAGAATTTTGGCGACTTCATCCTTAGGAATAATTTTAGTTTGAGGAGCAATGTGAATGGATTGGCCACTGATAAGAGAAAAGAATTTTTTTTTCACTTGGATCCTTCGAGAAATTGCATAAGGTTTAATAGCTGATTATTGAGTATAGAAGTAATACTTTCCGGTTCTTTTGTCGCTGCCTGGGTGATCAGGATCTGCCCTCTACCACTATCTAGGGTATGGGCAAGATACCAAATAAAATCACGATGTTGTTCGCAGAGTGCTTTGCCTAGCCGAATTAAGCCTCTTCGATGAAGTCGTTTATGTAGCTCAGAACAATTGCCATCCCATTTTTCTAAATGAAGCTTTGGAGCAATGAGTCTTTCTTTTTGATGTAGGCATGAACGTAGAAACTGATGTTTTTTAGGAGTTAGACAAGCATATATATGTTTTAAGTTTTTAGTATCTACGATTGTACGAATCTCTTCAGCCAAATCATAAAGACCTAAAAAATCAATCAGATTTACAAGCCTAGGTTTGGAGAAATCAAGCAGGGACATAACAGGAGTATTAGGCAGAAATTCTTTTGGCAAAAGATCTTTCATGCCTAAAGCTACGTATAATTGATAGCTAAAGTAATCGGCCAAAAGGGGAGCAAGGGTGGAGGGGATTGTTTCAGAAAAGTACTTACTAAGCGCTGCCCGTTGTTCTTCAGAAAGGACGGCTAAGAAAAAACCGTGTAAAGATTTAGGTTGCTTGGTTATTTCTTGGGCTACCCAAGAATAATGAATCGTCTGCAAGGCTTGTGTTGGATGCAAAAAAATGATGGAAGGGTCATTTGCCCCCACATTAAGCCCTGCTATTTCACGGGATTGATTAGCAGGTAGACCTTTTAAGAGTGTTTCCTGCGCATCTCTATGAAAATGATTAAGCAAGACCTTAATATAGATCTGTTGCTTTAAGGTTAATTCTTCTGCCATTAAGTTTCGTCAATATCCTCGTCAACTAAGCCGGTATCTTCTGCTTCTTTTTGAGCGGTCGTTTTCCCTTCCTCTTCCTTCTTTACCTCTTCTGTACTTTCTGTCGCTTCACTCATCTGTTTGAAGGAAAATAACTCTTTTAAGCCCCCGTGCGATCGAACGAGAGGGTAAAGTTTCCAAAGTAACCACAGTAGCAGAAGAAGGAGCAAAAGGATCAAAATAGTGAAGGAGAAAAAGATAATACGGAATTTAGTTAAAGATTCCTGAGCAATGACCAAGCTCCAAACATTAACATAAGGTCTTCCTTCATTGCCTGTTTGCAAAATACCCTGGGTTAATTCACTGAAACGAGCTCTATCAGGAATGACAGTCACATTGTCAAAATCCAATCCTGGTACACTGGCTGCTACAAGTCTCTTAATACGAGGTAAGAGATGGGAATTAGGATCATCTAAGACACCAGAGTGTTTGACATACACAGAAGCTGTTGGTTTTTCTTTTTTCTGAGCTCCGGGATTGAGCGGATCCTCTTCAGGAAATGAAATTTGCACTTCTGCATCAAGTACGCCATCAATTTTTCTAATGGTACTAGCAATCTGTTCTGCAAGCCCCGCTTGATAGCGGATTTTTTCCTGTAGCTCCGAAGGGACCAATCCAACATTAGCAAAGATACCGAGGAGATTCTGTCCTCGCTTTCTAGGTAGTCCAGCTTGATTTAAAATAGACATGGCTTCAATTGCCTGATCGCTTCTAACGCTAATATCCCATAAAACAAGTTTTTGCCCTCCACCTCCTGTGCCTTCTGTGCTTCTTACTTTTGAAACGTCAATATTACGAGTGGACAAGAAGACGACAATTTCATTGGCTTCTCTTTCATCCAACCCATTTACGATTGTGCGTCTTGACTCACAGCTAGAAAAAAGTAAGAGGGTAAAGAGAAGGAGCGTTTTAACAAGATATTTCATAGTCTTTATAGAATGAGGGTTACAGCTTAAAACTTCTCATCACTTATTAGCACTTTGCTAGAAGCAGAAGCTTTTTTTATAGCATGTTATTAACTGGATGCTAGCATTCTAAAGCATTTAGGTAAATATTAACTCAGCAGAATGCCATTGAGATAATAAAATGATTCACATAGTCAGCTAACCCATCGAATTTTAGTTCTGCTGAATGATAATTACATTTTCTAATTTTAAATGAGGAATGATAGCTACGGCTAATCGTTTAATTTGCATATAAACATTTGTGTGCGGATCACCAAGGGCCCCTGCATGCTTAATCGCAATTTTAGCTTGTAATTCTTGATTGGCATCGGCTCCTACGAGCTCTACTTTGGCCTCGTGGATACCTTCTATTCTTTTGATAGCATCCGCTAATAAAGTACTTAAATAAATTTGATAGCGCTGTTGGGGATTTAATTGCTGCAGGTCTTCTTCTTGAATATAAGAGGCGAACGGAGTTTGGTCACAGGGAGGGTGCTCTTCGAAAATAGTTGGTAGATCAGTCCGATCCTTTGGCATCATATTCATGATATCGGGAGAGCGGGCGGGTGAAGAACAACCCGTGATAGTGGTAATAATCAAAAAAGTTTTTGCTAGGAATCGTGACATCATTGCCCACCTCATTTTAAATTTAACAAGAAATTTTGAATTAGAGAAAAAAAATTTGCAACATCTTTATCTCTAAAATTCAACAAGAATTTGTGAGACATCTTGCAGATGGGATTCATGGAGGATGGTAAAATGCAAAGAGTCGAGACCATCTGCTAATAAAGTGATATCTCCGCGATAGAAACGCTCAAACAGCTGGCGATTTCTTTGGGTGTCTGGATTGGCTTCTTCCGCATGAGGATGTGATAGCGATAAAAAGGTCCCTGCCCTCGATTCGATCGTTAATCCATGCATAAAGCAGCGCACTCTGAGATCATCATCCTCTAGCCCCCAACCAAAGTAACCATTGTGATAGCCATTAATCAGAGCAAAATCATGTCGATTAAAGAGGGTTACTCCCCCGAAATATTGTGGATAAGGCATTTGATAGTCAAATTGTTCTACATGGGTAGCCAAGTGGGTGGGTACTGTGCAGTAAGAATAGTCAGCGGACACAGGGAGCATATCGACATCGTGAAAGCATACATAATCGCATTTCTCTTTAGCGAGTAAGAAGCCGATATTTAAAAGAGAGCCACGATTAAATGGCTTTTCGTCTGTTTGTTCAATCACATAAATATGGTAAGGAACATCTTTTAAAAAGTTTTTCATGTAAGGAATAAACTGCTTAAGATGTTCCTCTCGATTGCGATAGGGAACAATGATGCCTAAGCGTTTTATTGACGATTCGAGTTCCATTCTTTCTTTAAGCTTTTAATATCTATCTGGAGCTCTTTAGGGATATTGGGAGAAGACGCCCATTGCTCGAATTGATGACGATCTTCATCCTGCAACCCTTCGCATCCTAAAATTAGGTAAGTAGCAAGGGGCAGTTCTTTCTTTAAATCCATCGATTTCAATAGATCAAAGCATGTGTTCGCAATTTCTGGATCCGATTTAAAGTTAAGAAGAGCTATGGCAGCACGTTCATTATCTTCATTAATCGGTTGGCTCTTTAAAACTTTAAGTAGAAATTGCTTAGCGGGTTCACCGATTGCTTTTAGAGCATTTAGGTTAATGTCATCATCAAAAAAGTCTCCTCGGCCAATAGATTCAAAAAGGGTAATAATGGCGCTTGCATCGCCAATTTGCCCGAGGCACTTAGCGGCGAGGTAGGGGGCTTGTCCATAGCCTGGAAAAAGAGGGTCATAAAAATCTTCTGAGCGTACTAATTCTAAAAGGGCAGGAACAATTGCTTTTTGCTCTTTGACAACCGCTGCCATTTCTTGGATGGGTTCTGCCTCTTCACTCAGAATGAGATTTGCGATCAGCCTTGGATGAGGCGTTTTTTCATTTTTTAGTTCATAAATTTTGCGCAATTTTTGATAAGCCTCTTTGGCTAAAGCGATTTTTTCCGCTTCTTGGGCTGTTAATAAGAGAGGAGCTAAATTTTGCTGGGTAGCCAGTTCATAAGTAGCAAGTTGCTCGATCCGATTGAGGCTAAAGTCTTCATAGACACCCTTGCCTGCTTTTTGATAGTAATCGATCATGATATTAAAATTTCCGCCGAAATGCACTTCTCGATGCATGAGAATGGCACTGTCCATAGCATCGCCTAACGAAAAGCTATCGTAATCATCTTCTATTGTCATGATTTATCTTTGATTAAGTTTGTGTATAATTTCATCAGCATTGTAGCTAGATCGAATAAAGGGGCCAGTATACATGAAGCGTACCCCAATGGTGCTGCCAAATTCTTCATATTCTTTAAATTCTTCAGGAGTGACAAAACGTTTAACTAACAACTTTTTAGGGTTGGATTGAAGATATTGACCAATCGTGATAATATCACAACCACTTGATTTTAAATCAGTAACGGCCTGAAAGACCTCTTCTTTAGTTTCTCCTAAGCCCACCATAAGTCCGGACTTAATAAAAAAATTGCTAGAGTAGCGATTTTGGTTCATAAAGGAAAGAAATTCTAATGTTCGCTCATAAGTCGCTTTATGGCGAACTCTGGGTGTTAAAGCTTTTACCGTCTCTATATTGTAATTGAAAATTTCAGGTTTAGCTTGGAGAATTGTTTCCCATGCTTCTTTGTTGCCATTGAAATCGGAAGTAAGAATTTCTACTGTAGTCGCTATGTTGTCTTTTCTAATCGCTTGAATGATGGCAGATAAATGTTTTGCTCCACCGTCAGAAAGATCATCTCGAGCTACTTGGGTTAAGACGACATGTTTCAGTCCAAGGCTTTTCACAGAGGCGGCAATCCTTGCTGGTTCATCACTTTCTAAAGCAGAGGGGGTTGTTGAGTGAAGGATACTGCAAAAACCGCAGCTCCTTGTGCATTCCTTCCCCATGGTTAAGAATGTCGCTGTTTTTTTTGTCCAGCATTCAAGGCGGTTTGGACATTTGGCCTCTTCGCAGACTGTTGCTAAACGCTGTTGGTTTAATACCGCATCCGTGGCCCATAAAGCATTTCCTCTAGGCAGTTTTCGGTGCAGCCAGCTTGGGAAACGTCCGGTTCCTACAACATGAGAAAGAGATGTGTCATGATGTGAGGGAAGAACGTTTAGCTTTTTCACTCTGGGTTTAGGATCAAAACGTTGATCATCCATTATTTACCTTTCGGAGGAAAGTGAACGGGAAGCCCTTCAGCTAATAATGCCGCTTCTAACCAACTTTCAGCAATGGTAGGGTGGGCATGAATCGTCTCTGTAATACATTCAATTGTCAGCTCATTGTTAATGGCCAAAGCCAGCTCTGCAATTAATGCTGAAGCTTCATGACCAATCACTTGTGCTCCTAAAACCTGTCCTCGTTTTTTATCGACAATGATTTGTGCAAAGCCTTCAGTTTGATTCATGGCTTGGGATTTACCAAGAGCTTGAAACGGGAACTGCCCTATCGAGATATCATAGCCTTGTTCTTTAGCTCTTTTAATGCTTAATCCTACAGTGCCGATTTCTGGATCTGTAAAAATAACAGAAGGAACAGCCGTGTAATTCATACGCGTTTTATGGCCGCAAGCATTATCAGCTGCTACTAGCCCTTGGTGAGTAGCAACGTGAGCAAGCCACCAGATGGAAGAAAGATCGCCAATAGCGTAAATACCGGGAACGTTTGTTTCCATGTATTCATTAACTTCGATTAGATTGTTTTTATGGATATGAATGCCCGCTTTTTCTAATCCAATATTGCGTATATTCATCGACCTTCCTACTGCAACTAAAGCAATATCAGCATCTACTGGGGATAAGTTATTTCCTACCACTTTTACTCCGTTTGCTTGCCTGTCAATGCGGTCAGCAGTCGCATGCGTGTAAATGGCTATCCCTCTTTTTTTAAAGGATTTGGTTAAGTAGGAGGAAACACTTTCGCATTCCATAGGTAAAATTGAAGGCAGCATCTCTATGATCGTCACCTCAACACCTAGAGTATTGAATAAAGACGCAAATTCACAACCAATGACTCCCCCGCCAATGATTGCTAATTTTTTTGGCAAAGTTTTTAAATTGAGAAGATCGGTAGAGTCGAGGATTTTTTCATGGTCAAAGGGGAAGGCGGGAATATCTCTTGGTTCAGATCCCGTAGCAATGATGATTTTGTCAGCCTCAATCAGGCAGGAGTCATTACCGGAAACTTCTACTTCTTTATGGGAGAGGAGTTTGCCATAACCTTTAATGACTTTGATGCCATTAGCGGAAATAAGGCCTTCAAGGCTTTTTCTAATCCTTGTCACAATTTGGTCTTTTCGTTGAACCATAAAGGCATAGTCGAAAGAAATATCTTTAACGGTGATGCCAAACTCAGCAGCTTCTCTGATTTGTTTTAATCTTTCAGCGCACGCGATGAGCGCTTTAGAAGGGATACAGCCGCGATTGAGACATGTGCCTCCGAGCTCATTGGCTTCGATTAGAGCAACAGATTTTCCCAACTGAGCGGCCCTAATAGCTGCAGGGTATCCACCAGGTCCCCCTCCGATTACAACGACATCAAACTTTTTTCTTTCCATGAGCACCTGTATGAAGTCCATTTCAATAATAATACTAAAATAGCACTTAAAGAATTAGTGCGCAAAAAAACCTTTCCTCTGTAACACCTGCTGCTGCTGAAAGTGTCGAAGCGCTCCATCCATGAGGGGGTCTTACATTAAGGCAACCGGCAGGAACTCTGGCATCTTTCCAAGCATGAGGAACGGTGAAATGGAACGTCTGTTGAATGATGTTAACGAAGAATGTAAATTGATCACTCGGTAAAATTCGTACTTTCGAAAGACTACGCCATGTCTCATCATCTAAATCTAAATGATCATTTTGAGCGATGTAGGCAAAAAAGCAGAGAGTGGTATTTCCGTAGTAGGCAAGAGGGCTGACTGATTTGTCAGTTCTTTTTAAAACCATATTTTTTTGGAAGCCAGCCCAAACCCTCGGATGTTTTTGATTGCGATAACGTTTAGATTTAAGAAGTGGTTTTGTATGGTTTTTTAAAATTACCGGTGTCTGAACAGGATTGGAACTGCCATCATTAACATTCGTAATTAATGGAAGCCTTGAAGGGGAGGAGGCTTGATCTTCTACATGTTTACTTAACGCAAAGCAGTAAGGTCCATAGCTGCTATACTGATCCCCTATTTCTGGAACAGATGAGGCGTAGGCTCCGGAGAAAGCTCCTTGGTGGCGCACTTCAACAGTCCCTGTTCTAGCAAGTTCATTGACATATTCTTTTTTTGTGCAATGGAACCATTTAGGAATGCCAATAGGCTTAGCTTTGCCGTTTTTTACTACCCATTCTTCTACAATATGTAAAACAGTCGTAGCAGTTTCTTTTTGGTGGCGGTTGCGAATATTGGCTATTTCTTGCTGAATAGTTTTTGTAAGAGCAGAAATTTCTTCATAATCAGTTCTAATTCGATCGCCATAAAACTGGCATCGTACGGTTGTACAAAAGGTAACATATTCTCTTTTAAATTCTTCTGCTCTTTCATCTTTAGGGAAACGTTGCTTAAATAAGATGATCGTTCTTAATAGTTTGTCCGTTTCGTTAGTTTGGCTTGTATCAGCCAGCTGGTCATCGTGCAACCAATCTGCATCCCGATCGCTTTGTCTTTGTAGTAATTTTTCTCTTATACCTTTGTCATCCAGTAGATGATTCAATGCCCTAAGGCAACGTGTGGCTTCTTCTTGGGTCGTCCGGGGGTTATTAAAAACGTCCTCGACATAATTTAAAAGATTTTTTGGAGAACGAAGAGGAGGTAGAGCGTATTCACCCTTTTCTTTTTTTGAAGGTTTTGATCTGCTAGCATCAGGGGATACTGAAGCGCTGCTTTTACAAGTCTTTTCCTTAGGAACGTTTGCCTTTGCGGTTTTACGCTTTGGCACCTCCATTTTTGAAACCCTTCCTCCCAAAGGAGTTGATGTGTCTTGGTTAGGCTGAATAGCTTCTAGCTGTGTTTTAATCGAACGACAAACTAAGTTAATATAATTTCTGTAGCTTGGTTTGCGTAAGTGATGAGAAGAATCTCTCGCGAGAATTGAACGGATACGCTTATTGAGGAGGGCAAGTTTTTCACAAGTCTCAGCATCTTTTTTTAAATCTTTCCGGAAGGTGCTCGTATACTGGTCTAAGCGATAGGTCGCCACTATTGCTTCATTTGCTTTGGAGCGTTTGAATAAGTTAAATAAACAAGAAAAGCATCCTTTTCTACGAGATTTATTTTTTAAGGTGAGATTTTTAGTGATATATTGGGTTTTAGGATCCCAATCCCTTAAATGATTGATAGATGTCTTAAAATTCTCATAGGCAAAGGATGTATTCATGTTTATCTTTAATTTAAATTAAAAAGTGAAAATATTATAAATTCATGTTATTAAAATTTCATAAAGAATCTGAAAACCTTAAGAAAAAAGTCTTCGGCTTGCATTATTTAAACACAAGTTGCAAACTGTCATTAAACAGATCAGAATAGGGCCCACATTGATATGAACAAACCCGTTAAACAGAAATTATGCTGGAATTGCGAAGGAAGTGTGGCTACATTTATTGAGAACTGTCCTTACTGTGGTGTTTATTTAAGCCCAGATCATCAAGAGGGGTTCAACCTCGACCTTCTTAAAGCTCCCTATCCACTGCAGGAGGAAGAAACAGTTTCGAACACTAGCATTTCTGACTCGGACCCACAGACAGAGGAGATCATACCTGTTGAGGAAGAAGAAACTTTTTTTAAAGAAAAAGTTTTAAGGCATCACTCATTAATGTCTTCCTTTTTTCTAACTCTTGGCGTCTTTTTCGCTCTTTTTGCTGTTGCTCTTCTTTTTTTCGAAGAAAACGGTTATTTAATTTTAAAATGGGATGCCGATTATTGGTATGTCTACGGGGCTATTGCTGTTCCTTCATTGCTTTTCGGAGCCTATCTGTTGCTAAATATAAAAGATGACTAGGACAGATAAAAGCTAGAGGGTTATTGACCTCTAGCTTTAGCTAGATTAGTCTTCATCATCATGATAAAGTCCGCAGCATTTTTTATATTTTTTCCCACTACCACAGGGACAAAGATCATTTCGTCCTATTTTCGGTTGAGCGGTCACAGGGACTAGCTTTTCTTCTTGTGGAAGGTCAGATTCTTGATTTTGGCTTGGTTGCTCAAGATCGGATAAGAAGGAGCGGTCTTTTTCCAAATTAAGCTGATTTAATACGTGTTGGAGTTCTTGGGGAGCTGGCAGCATAATTTCAAATTTAAAAATGGTTTGAGCAATTTCATTACGAAGCGTTTCACTTAGTTGATCAAACAGGGTAAAAGCTTCGTGTTTGAACTCCATGAGAGGATCCCTGTTGCCAACGGCCCTGAGGTTTACATCTGTTCTTAAGTGGTCCATAGCCAACAAGTGTTCTTGCCAGAATTTATCTACTTTACGAATCATCAAGTGTCTAAGAGCCTCCTGAGATGGGTTGGGAGGCAGTCGAATTCCCGACTCTTGCAAGGGTATGGCTTTAGCATCTTCTCGAGCAATCTTATCTTTAAAAGCTTGGGTAACTTTATCAATAGCAAGTTTTTCGATGTCTTCTATTTCCAGTTCATCTCTGTCAAGCTCATTTTCTGAGAAAGAGACAGGAAATTGTAGCATCATCCATTGACGAAAACCCTCAGGATCCCAACCCTCTGCATCTCCTCGACTCTTAAAAAACTTCTCTGCTGCTCTGCTGATCGCATTTTCAAGTAAGTCAAGAGCGATTGCGGTCATATCAGCTGAGCTAAGAATCTCATTTCTGAATGCATAAATCTCTTGTCTTTGTTTATTCATGACATCATCATACTCGAGCGTATGCTTGCGCATCATGTAATTTCTCTGCTCAATTCTCTTTTGGGCCGTCTCAATAGACTTGTTTAACATCGAGGCCGAGATAGGCTCTCCTTCTGGTGGTCTGAAGCGTTGAAGAATGGCTGTGAGCCTAGGTGAGGCAAATAGGCGCATTAACGAATCTTCGAAAGATACATAGAATCTAGAGCTGCCTGGATCCCCTTGCCTTGCTGAACGGCCCCTTAACTGTCTGTCAATACGGCGAGAGGGATGGCGTGTCGTTCCCATAACATGAAGGCCCCCTAGCTCAGCTACTCCTGGTTCAAGTTTAATGTCTGTACCACGCCCAGCCATATTTGTCGAAATAGTAATGCTTCCTCTTTTACCTGCATTAGCGACGATCTCGGCTTCTTTCTCGTGCTGTTTAGCATTAAGGACAGTATGTTCTAGTCGATTTTGTTTAAGAATGCGAGAAAGTTTCTCAGACACATCCACAGATTCGGTTCCTATCAGGATAGGTCTTCCTTTTTCATGAACCTCACGGACTTCTTTTAAAATTGCATTATATTTTTCCCGTTCCGTCATATAGATTTCGTCATGAAAATCATGCCTTTTGCATGGACGGTGAGTAGGGATTTCCAATACATCGAGCTTGTAAATTTGCTTTAGCTCGTTAGCCTCTGTACTTGCTGTACCAGACATTCCCGCTAATCGTTCGTACATTCTAAAGAAATTTTGTAAGGTGATCGTGGCGTAGGTCTGAGTTTCTTTTTGAATGGAAACGTTTTCTTTAGCCTCAATCGCTTGATGAAGGCCATCTGAGAACCTTCTGCCAGGCTGTGGCCTACCAGTGTTTTCATCGATGATAATGATTTTGTCGTCATGAACCATATAATCGATGTCTTTTTCCATCAAAAGGTGGGCGCGTAGTAATTGCCTTAAATTGTGGGCCCGTTCCTTTCTTTTCAAATCTTCTTCCTGAACAGCCAGCTTGCGTTCAGTTTTTTCTTGCTCACTGATGGAAGAATCTTGGTCAATGAGCAGATATTCGTGGCTAATATCTAGCATGAGGAAGTCATCAGAGCTGCCGTTCCCACCTGTGCACTCTTCCCATGCGTGAATGCCTTTATCAGTGATTTCAAATTCGTTGCTTTTTTCATCGACAAGAATAAAAAGTTCTGCGAGAGCTTTCTGCTTGTCTTCTTTGTTTTGATCGGCGTAGTAGTAAAGATCCCATTTATCAATCCCAGCCCGATAATCAGGGTCTTCTTTGATCTTTTTTAGCGTTTTGTTATGGGGGGTTCCCTTGCCAACTAACCAAAGCTTATGCAGAGCTTCTCTTTCTTTCTCTTCCAGCTCTTTTGTCTTTTTCCCTTCTTTTGGCAGGCTTTCCAAGGTCTTTCGCGCTTCTGTGGCTAGGCGATTACAAAAGTCTCTTTGACGTACCACCAACTCCGCAACTCCACCCTTTAGCTCATCGTAAAGCTGTCTGCTTTCAGAAGTAGGACCTGAGATAATCAAAGGTGTGCGAGCATCGTCTATGAGGATAGAGTCAGCTTCGTCAATAATGGCATAGTAGAAACCGCGTTGGACCTGCTCCTCCTTGCGTGTAGCCATGGAATTGTCGCGAAGATAGTCAAAACCAAATTCTGAGGATGTACCGTAAACTACATCACAATCGTAGATTTTTTTTCTCTCATAAGGAGAAATCTCGCTCGTCAGAGCCCCCGTCGTTAATCCAAGCCATCTTAAAATTGTACCCACCCATTGACAGTCCCTTTCAGCAAGGTAATCATTGACGGTGATTAGGTGAACAGGCTTACTGGTTAACGCATGAAGATAAAGAGCGAGTGTTGCTGTGAGGGTCTTTCCTTCACCTGTCTGCATTTCAGCAATTCCACCTTTAAAAAGGGTGATGGCTCCAACAATTTGAACATCATAAGGAATCATATCCCACTGTTGGTTATAACCAGAGACGTGAACCTCAGTGCCCACTAATCTTCGGCAAACGTTTTTTACAACTCCAAAAGCTTCAGGAAGGAGTTGGTCAAGAGTTTCTCCTTGAGAATATCTTTTTTTAAACTCATTCGTTTTGGCTTTAAGTTCATCATCTGTTAAAGATTTATATTTTTCGTCCCATTCATTAACCTGGGCTACGATTTTAAAATACCTTTTAACAGTGCGATCTTGAGCAGTTCCGAATATTTTTTTTAAAAAGCCGAGCATGATGATTCCATAAAATTGTTTAATATGTGAATTATAGGAGACTCAAAGATTTCATTCAATCTTCCTTCCCTTTAAAGTAATAGCATTCTAAAATCTATTATAGTAGAATCATTAAAATAAAGGCGATTTATGCCGAAAAAATTTAAAAATGGTTAGCAACTTTTTCTATTCGATTCTTTAGTTACAACTACGCCTCTACCATTGACTGGTTATTTATTTTATTCACGGAAAAGAGCCTTGATCTACGCATTTGATCATCTTTTGATTGATAAAGCTCGGCCTTTTGCTCCCTTAGCTAACAAACCCCTCTGCTCATGATGGAACCTATTATTTATTTTGATCGTTTATCCAAGAAAAAATTAGAAGAAAAGGTGTATGGACAAAAGGCCTTACAATTTTTATACGGCGATGATTTATTGTCGAGATGCTTCGGAGCGCCGCTTCTCCATCTATTGAGCAGAATTTCATTCTTTTCCGCTTTTGTTGGTTATTGGCAGAGTAGACCTTTCACTAAAAAAAAAATAGCCTCCTTTATTCATCAATATCAAATTGAAGCAAGTGAGTTTAAAAACCAGATTTCTGATTTTAAATCTTTTAATGATTTCTTTATTCGCGAATTAAAAAAAGAAAGCCGGCCTATTGCTAAGAGTGAAGCTACTATTCCTGCAGACGGTAGGTACTGGTTTTATCCTCAGATCTCATCCGCTAATTTCTTTTATGTGAAAAACAAAACATTTAATTTAATCTCACTGTTAAAGGATGAGAAACTTGCACATCGTTATGAACATGGTAGCATGGTGATTGCTCGTCTTTGTCCCTCGGATTACCATCGGTTTCATTTTCCATGCGATGGTGTTCCTCATGAAACTAAATTGCTTAACGGGTGGCTATACTCGGTAAATCCCCTGGCTCTTAAAAAAGATTTTGAAATTCTTACAACAAATAAACGAACTTTATGTTGCCTAGACACAAAGAAATTTGGACAAGTGCTTTATTTGGAAGTAGGCGCAACAAGTGTTGGATCTATCCACCAAACTTATCAGCCTTTTCAACCTTGCTGCAAAGGTGATGAAAAGGGGTATTTTTCTTTTGGGGGTTCAACGCTTATCTTACTGTTCGAACCTCAGACGATTCAGTTTGACCAAGATCTTGTACAAGCGTCTAAAGAAGGCCTTGAAATACGCTGCTTAATGGGGCAATCCATGGGCTCTTCTATAAAATCCTCATCGTAAGGGTGGTTGCTCTTTGCTGTATCGGACCACTCGGATATAGTTGAGCACGGCATTACTAGAAGTAAATTGAAGAATACCGATTGTCTGACCTGAAGTTACATTCAATAAACGTTCTGACAGTCCCTGATTGGGAAATCATTTATTCATCTGAATAGTACTTAAAGTTTATTGAGGAGCAGATGGCTGCTCTAATTGCCGTTTGCGTAGCTGCTCGGCTTGTTGCATTTGCAAAATCCTCTGATTAGCCGCTTGGTCTTCTGCACGAATATGCTCTTTTTCATTAAGAACAAGGCTTTGAAGATCTGCTAAATCAGCCATTGATATATCAGAGCTATTTAAAACTTTTAATAGCTTTTCCCTAACTGCGCGGCTGCGTAAAGACTCTGTTCCCTTAAAGTTATTCATCAAGGTTTTTTTAACCTCATACATGGTGATAGCATGTTGAAATTCTATTTTACTTTCCCATGTTGGCATCACATCGTGACGAGTGGCTTGATATTGGGCAGCTTCCAATGTCTTCTCTGCCTTGTCAATCGCTTGCTGCATTTTTTTCATAAATTCATCTCCTTCTTCAGGGCTTAAAGCAGGATACTGGCGTTGTTCATTAACAGTTTCGTTAATCGCAGAGAAAGCGGAAAATATTGGAAATAGGGCTAGGGCCACAATCAAAAGGCGTTGAAAAAATTTGTGCATACATACCTCCAAAATCTTTATCATATGAGCGCAGCTATTTTTTGAATATCTAAAGCAATAAGGATTAAAATTAAATAGGGTTGTTTTTATTCTCGTGATACTGCTTGATGTGTTCAAAAGCAGAAACAAAGCGATCAATGCGAGACGTGTGGCTATGCCTGTTATGAACAAGGATGGGTGGAGCAAATAACATGGTAAGGAGTTTTTGATATTGTTGTTCCAATCGTTGTTGCTTGATGAGCTCTTCTGCAAAAAGTAAAGCTGTTAAGGAGGGACCTCGATCCATGCTCTGCTTGCAAGATAAATTGATCGATAGAGGTTGAAAATGGTTAATCAAGTAATGGGTGAACTCGAGATAACATAACTCAATAAAATCTTGTCTTTCTTGTTTGCTTAGAGTGTTTTTTTTATCAAAATAAGTCTCCTGGACATGACCTATGATCTCTGACCAAGTTTTTTCCCAAGTCGATTCATCTAACTTTTTCGACCAGTAGTAAGGGCCATTTTTCATAAAAAGATGCCGTAAAAAGCTAACTTTAAATTCACTCGTATCATTTTGCTCATTATATTGTGCATTTTGCCAATAAAAATCGGAGTCTTTATCCAGGGTAACTAGAATTAATGAAGGGTGGGAGTGTTCAAATTGTTCGAGTTGTACACTTTTTTGCCCTTCTTTTCCATGCCTTTTCATTAGATTAACATAGACATGTCTGCGATGATTTAAGTGAGTAATGTACTCAAAGAACTCTTCCTGTACCCCTTCTTCAGGTCTTAAAAAAAAGGCCTTTAACGGAGAAATATCTTTAGCACAGTTAGGCGTTCTAATGACGCGCGTATCTGATAAAGAAAAGAGATAAGAGGGAAGGTTTCCATAGCCAAACTCATCGCTAAAGGGTGGCATTTTATAAGGATTAAAGAGCGTTTTGTCGTTAAAAATTTCTTGATGGTAGTTCTTAATCAAGTTGCCAAACTGAGCGTGATAGGGAGGGAAAGGGTACTTCCCATTCAAAAAGGCTTGCATCGCTTCACCTAAATCAGACTCCAAGAATAGCCATGAGCTTAAACGTTGAGTTAAAGCGCCTTGCTCAGCTTTTTTTTCTTTAATGTGATGGCGCAAGGCAACTACCCAGTTTTCATGATAACTTCTTAGCTCTGCTAAGGGGGTTAAAAGAGCATGAGCAAGTTTAGAATGATTCTTATCTAGGTCAGTATCACTTTTTAAAGTAGACAGGA
Organism: Parachlamydiaceae bacterium HS-T3; assembly: GCA_000829755.1. GTDB lineage: Bacteria > Chlamydiota > Chlamydiia > Chlamydiales > Parachlamydiaceae > HS-T3. The sequence continues at coordinate 133,593 of BBPT01000023.1, read as the reverse complement.
GTTGGAGCTTAAATGTGGGATAGACGTAAGCAAAGATATTATCGCATTCGTGCACAGGATGAGCTGTCCTCTGCTTAAAGGCAATGAAGCCGACCGATAAGATCAATAATGAACTGCAAAGAGTAATAAAAAATTTTTTTGTCGACATGGGAAACGATTATAAAAAGTTTTAGAAGAAGTTGCAAGTTGTAATTAGTTTTAGTGTGGAATTTAATAAATATTAATATTTATAATGATTGCCTTATGGAATTTATACATCAACCTTATCAGCCTGAAGAAACAATAGCCGCTGTTGCCACCCCTCCAGGAGAGGGCGGAGTCGCTATCATCCGTATTTCAGGAAAACATGCTTTACATGTCGCTGAAAAAGTTTTTTCTGGACCTGTTCGCAGCTTTAAGACTCATACAGCTCATTACGGGAATATTTTAAATGAACAAGGTGAAGTCGTAGATGATGTTCTTATCATCCCCTTCTTAGGAAAACGCTCCTATACGGGTGAAGATACCGTAGAGATCTATTGTCATGGGGGAACCCTGATTACAAGAAGGGTGTTAGAAACAGTTTTAAAAGCAGGTGCACGGCATGCTTTGCCAGGGGAATTTACTTTTAAAGCTTATATCAATGGTAAGATTGATTTAGCTCAAGCTGAAGCTGTACAAGAGCTCATTGCCGCCAAAAATGAACGTGCGTTGGATGCAGCAGAAAGCCAGCTCAAAGGTTCTCTCTCTACAAAAATTAATGCCTTCCAAAAGCAACTCACCATCATTGCTGCTATTTTAGAAGCTTGGGTTGATTTCCCAGAAGAAGGGCTCGAATTTGCCACCATGGAAGAGCTTGCTAGTGATTTAACCCTAACAGCTCAAGAAATGCGTTCGCTTTTACAAACCTTCCATGATGGAAGCATGATAAAAAATGGGATCTCACTTTGCCTAGTCGGATGTCCAAATGTGGGCAAATCTTCATTGATGAATGCTTTACTCGAAAAAGAGAGGGCGATCGTTTCTCATATCCCAGGGACGACACGAGATGTGTTAGAAGATTCTCTCTACTTAAATGGTTTGAATTTTAGACTTTTGGATACAGCCGGAATCAGAGAGACAGAAGAGGTTGTTGAACGCGAAGGCATTCGAAGATCAAAGCAAGCAATGGCTGAGGCTGACCTGATCCTTTTTGTTTTGGATACCACACAAGAGCTAAAAAATGAAGAGCTCGAGCTTATTCAGCAATTACCTAAAGAAAAAACAATTGCTATTTGGAATAAAATAGATAAAGCTCCATGTTCTGCTAAAGCTCCTCTAACTTACCAAGTCGAAATTTCTGCTAAACAAAAGATTGGATTAGACAAGCTTAAAGCAACGATTGACCAAGTGATTTGGCAAAAGGGGCCACCAAGTAAGGAAGAGGTGATACTTACCAATGCCCGCCACAAAGAAGCCTTAATCGGGGCCATCAATAGCGTTGAGGCAGTCATTAAAGGACTAGAAGAAAGCTTATCACCTGAATTCCTTACCTTAGATATGAGACAAGCTTTGCATGAGCTAGGAAAAATTATCGGGTCAAATATCAGTGAAAATATTCTAACAGAGATTTTTTCTCGATTTTGCATAGGAAAATAAGATGAATAAACGGGCTAAAGCTCAATTTATCAAAAAAACTTTGGAAGAGCTTTTTCCCGAACCTGCCATCCCTCTACAGCATTCTAGTCCCTATACCTTACTGATTGCTGTGCTCCTTTCTGCTCAGTGTACAGATGCGAGGGTTAACCTAGTGACCCCAAGCTTATTTGCATTAGCTGATACCCCGCAAAAAATGGTGCTTTTATCCATTGATCAAATCCAAGAGATCATTAAGACCTGCGGCCTTTCAAGGCAAAAAGCTAAAGCGATTTATGAACTTTCTAAATTGCTGATAGATAAGTTCAACGGAAATGTCCCTCAGTCCTTTGATGAACTAGAAAATCTTCCCGGCGTAGGCCATAAGACAGCTTCTGTCGTGATGTCTCAGGCTTTTCACCATCCCGCTTTTCCTGTCGATACGCATATCCATCGATTAGCAAAAAGGTGGGGACTCAGCAGTGGAAAAAATGTTAAGCAAACCGAAATGGATTTGAAAAAAATTTTTAGAAAAAAAGATTGGAATCATCTTCATTTACAGATGATTTATTATGGAAGAACTTTTTGCACTGCAAAGCAACATAAAATCGAGCTTTGTCCCATTTGCAAGAAGCTATCTGAGTAATAGCTACGATGACACATTTCGCAACGCATGAGTAATTAACGTGGACAGATCGCAATCCTCAGCTAATTCCGTCATCGATTTCTTGATAGCCTTTTGTGCAACTGAAGAATGGTAGCCTAAATGGATGAGAGCGTTGATGGCATCACCTTGCAAGCTTTTTGTTGGTGGTTCTATTTTTAGCTTTAACTCTGAAGGAATGAAGCCTAACTTATCCCGTAATTCGATGATTAATCTCTCAGCTGTTTTTTTACCTATCCCAGGCACTTTGCAAAGGATGGCGGTGTTATCTTGATGGATGGCTTGATGTAAGGCTACTGGATTAAGATGCCCGATAAGGTTAAGCGCCATCTTAGGGCCAATCCCCGTAACGTTTTGAAGCAGCTCAAATAAATCGCGTTCTTGCTTATCTAAAAATCCGTAAAGAGCGACCGATAGTTCTCTCACAATGTAGCAAGTATGCAGCAAGCAAGTAGACTCTATATCTGGTAATTTAGCAAAAAGATGTACGGGAATTAAAATCTTATAGCCAATGCCATGAACATCAATAATCGCATGTTGCATACTGGCTTCTTTTAAAATGCCTTTTAGATAGCTATACATATATCAAATCTCTTGGCCTAATACGCGGGCAGTTTGTAAATGATGGAAATGACAAATGGCTAAAGCTAAAGCATCTGCAGCATCTTCAGGAAGCGAGTTTTTTAAGCTTAAAATGAGCTTAACCATTTCTTGAACTTGATATTTTTTTGCTTTGCCAGTTCCTGTCACAGCAAGTTTGGGCTGGGTGGGGCCATATTCAACAATACCCATTCCCTTCATCTTTGCTGCTAAAATAGCAATTCCTCGGGCCATGCCTAATTTAAGTGCACTTTGAACGTTATCTTTGACATATTGGGTTTCTACGGCAAGGATACTTGGTTGAAACTTATCGATCAAAACATTTAAAGCTTCAAAGATGATTAAATAACGATCTGAGAGCTTATATTTTCGAGGAGGCTTTATGCAGCCATAATCTAACGCTACCAGCCGATGATTAACACTCTTAATGATGCCAAATCCTGTAATGCATGTTCCTGGATCGATGCCGAGGATGATTGCCTCTTCCCCCGGATTGATCAAGTCATTTTTTTCTTTCTTTGATGTAATGTCATTTCTCATGATGGATCGGTTAAGTCAACAACCGTTGGGGATTCAATTTTTGATATCCCTAATGTATCAAAAGCCTGAGAATGCTCTACGGGAAGAGAAAACGGTAGGCTGAGGAGATTAGAGAGATGATTTAAAATTTTATTCATTTTTTGATACTTTTCTTCAAAAAGTTGCCATTCGCAAAGCCTTTCTTCAGCCTCATGTCTTTTTTGTTGGGCGTCAAAGTACTTCTCTTCCCATTTAAGGGCATGCCATTCTGAAGACTTTAAGCTACTTTGGTATTGATGATGGAGTAATTTTTGGTTTTTATATTCTATTTCAAGAAGGTTTTGAGACTCAAGTAATTTAAAATTGATATCTTCTAAAGTACTTTTAGCTTCATTAAGGGATTGTAGTAAAGCAGCCTTTTCCTCATTTAAAATGGTCACTTCTTGAACTTTTTTCGCGAGATGTTGTTGTGTTGTTTTTAACGAGGAATCCAGCTCCTCATGTTTGGTTTTATGTTCAAATATTGCTTGTTGAAGCCATTCTTTTTCCTGAAGCCATAATTGCTCTTTTCCTTGTAAGTCTAAAAGCTCGTTAGCCATTTCGTTAAGCTTTTCCTGAAAACCCTCATTGAGTCTAGATACTTCCTGAACTTTGATCTGCCATTCAGCGATGAGGGGATGTAAGGCTTGAACCTCTTTTAAATGAGCATCCTGTTTGAGCAACATTTCATTCTGTAATTGATGCAACTGCTTTAACACATCGGCTTCATAAAGTGATTTTTCTTTTTTGTACTCTTCTAAGTTGGCTTCAATTCTTTCTTGTAAAAATGTAAATTGCTGCTTTGCTTCTTCTAAAACTACAAGTTGCTTCTCAATTGCTTTTTTGCCTTCATGGTCAGCTGCTTCCTTGCTTAATTGGTATTGTTGATTTTGAAGGGATAGATGAGTGATTTCTTCTTCCAAGAATCTTTTTTGTTGGCAGCTTTCATGATATTTATGTTCAACTTTTGCAATTTGTTGCTCCTTTATCTGTAATGCTTCACTCATCTCTTTATTGTCTAAATGGGTTTCATCTAGCCTTTTGCGTAGGTAATGCACCACGCGTTCAAATTGGCGCTGCCTTTGTTTGTGGCCGCTATTTTCATCATGCAAAACTTGATTGCGATCTTCTCTTTCTTTTAATAATTCTTTTAGCTTAATTAGCTGTTCTTTAAGCCGTTCAAGCTCCTCTTCGGTTTCTCTGGAATGGTTTTTGGTTTCCAGCCATAGCGTTTGAACATGGTGAAGCTCAGCTTGCTCTTGAGCAAGCGAATTTTTTAATTGCTCGTTTTCAAAGGCTAATTGGCTGTTCTCTTCCCCAAGTCGCGCACATTTTTCCCTAAAGGAAAAAACTTGCTGTTGAGAATCTGCATGAAGAAGCGTGGCATCATCATATTTTTTTTTAAGTAAATGAACGAATTGCTTTAATTTGGATGTTTGGTCATGGCTAATCTCAAACGCAATTTTTGAAGTTTTCTGAAGCCGTTCTAGCTCTTCTTCTAATTCCTGAGCGCGTTGCCTTTCATCAAAAAGATTCTGTAAAAGATCATTTTCCTCATTCTCTCTAGCTTGATTGGCATTCACAAAAACCTCATTAATCTGATTACAAGAATTGCCTGAATGGAGATAGATGCCCTTAACCCCGAGATATGGAGAGGGGAGATAATGGCCACAATAATGGATTATAAGTAAAAAAAATTTAAAATAAACTTATAAGCTAAAGAGAAGAGGAATAAATAGATGGCCTGCCGGTTTGGCAAGCCATCAAGATCGTTAATTAATCTTACATGCAAAATATTGTTCTAAGCCTTCTTGGGTCGGCTTCATGCTTTCTTTGCCAATCGACCAGTTAGCGGGGCAAACCTCCCCATGTTTTTCTGAAAAGATCCAGGCATCAAGGATACGGATAGCTTCATCAACAGAGCGACCAAGTGGTAAATCGTTAACAACTTGATGTCTAACGGTTCCTGATTTGTCAATGAGGAAAAGGCCTCTAAAGGCAACCCCTGCCTCTTCTACTAATACGTCATAATTTTTTGCGATCGATTTAGTAAGGTCAGCAACAAGAGGGTAGGAGATACCTTCAATACCACCTTTTGATTTAGGTGTATTTAACCATGCATAATGGGAATAAGGACTATCAACCGAACATCCGATCACTTGAGTGTTTCTCTTCTCAAACTCAGAAAGTGCTTCTTGAAAAGCATGTAGTTCAGTGGGACAGACGAATGTAAAATCTAAAGGATAGAAGAAAAGAATCACATTTTTACCCTTAAACTGGTTAAGAGTAAAGTTGTTCACAATTTTGTTATTTACAACGGCACTTGCATTAAAGTCTGGTGCCTGTTTTCCAACTAAAACGCCCATAAACGCTCCTTTCAGTTAAAGTAATGTTTTGCATCCTTTAACCAAGGTTCACTTCCTATTGTTGTAGAAGGTCCGTGGCCAGGATAAACTTTAGTTTTGGGATCTAGTTTAGCAAGTTTTTCCAAGGAAAGCCACATTAAATCAGGTTGAGCGGTAGGAAAAGAAATATTCCCAATCGTCCCTTTAAATAGCGTATCGCCAGAAAACAAAACTCCTTCGCTTGGAAAGTAAAAACAAACGCCTCCAGGTGAGTGTCCAGGGGTATGTATCACTTGTCCCTGAAGGTGACCGATAGAAATGACATCACCTTCATTAAGAAAAAAGTCAGGCTCGACGGGCTCAACGGGTAAAAAGCGAGGCAGGCCATCGCTTCCAGGGGCAACCACATTTGGGGCATCGAGGAAATGAACTCCAATTTTTAAAGACAAAGCTCGCTTCAATATAGAAGCATCGGCAGTGTGGTCGATATGAGAGTGAGTGAGGAGAATAAGTTGTGCGGTGAGATGTTCTTCTTGCAGGAACATCAAAATAGGCTGAGAGCTTCCTAAACTAGGGTCAATAATAGCAGCAATCTTGGTGGCTGGGCAGTAAAAAACATAGGCATTCGTTTCTAATGGTCCAGAAGGAAAGACCCTTAACATAGATCCCTTATAAGAATTGCACCGGAGAGGATTTGAACCTCTAACCGCCCGGTTCGTAGCCGGGTACTCTATCCGATTGAGCTACCGGTGCAAAAGGTTTGCTGCCCTTGGATCATGCCAAAAGCAAAGATAAAGATCAAGGGTAAGGATGAAAAATTTTGGGAGTTCCATAATGTTTCAATAAGGCAGTTCCCCATGGAAGTTCCATTTTAAACTTCTGAGTAGTTCTACGCGCAACGGTCAACATAGAAATCCCTCCTGAAAATCCCTCCACATCAGGGGAGAAAATAAGTTCCTCGGAACCCTTATGCTTGAAAGGACCTTGTATTGTGTCAAAACAATTCGCACGGATAGTCGCTATTTCATTAAATTTAAGACCCGGGAACTCTAGTCGATAACGCGTGGGGTCAATGGAAAGAAGCTCAGCTTTGATCAAAGTAGTGCCCATACGGCTTTTGAATACTAGAGGGAAAGGGATAAACGAAACCTCGCTGCGGAATCCACTGCAACCATCAAATCGAAAACTAATCCTTTCTCCCGGGATAAAGCCTTTAGCCGACAGGCATAGCATAAAACCAAGGGGATCGCCTTGATTCATCAACATTCCATTAGGCTTAATGCTGAATTTATAGATAGGTTTCCATTCAGCCTTATCGTGCTGTGCGATACGTTGAATTAAAACACAAATTTCATCATCCACGGGAAAATGGTTAAATTTTAAAAGATAGCGAGGATATTCTACGTCAACATCTTTGAAGGAGCGAATGTAGATGTCGGCGTCAACCAGATCTTCATCCAAGGGAAGAATATCAATAGATGCGTTGCAAGTTTCGGTGAACTCTAGACAGCTTAGCTCAAAAAAGAAAGAGAGAAAAACAAGAACTATCCAATGCATAAGAACTAAAATGTTTTTTGGTTTATGTTAAAGCAAACTTCCATACCATTCAACAAAAGTTTTGCCCATTGCTGACCAAATATCTAAGTAGCTTCTTGAGCTGAAAAAATGATCAATAAAAGGAATTCCATAAAAAGAACCTACAAAAGTCACAGCTGAATTTTTTCCTTTGGCAGCACTAATCATCCTACCAAGATCTAAGAGGCAAATTCCATCTCTAACACTAACAAAATGTTGGATATTCCAGTTTGACTGAGCTCCCAAACAAGGGGAGCCAAAAGAATACACTTTGATTTTGTTTTGCAGGTTTTTAGGTAGCAAACCGAGTGCTGCCATGGTTTCACAAGAACCGATGCTGTGAGAAAAATGAATAATCGCTCCATCTTCCGTATCGATATCTTGAAATAACCTTTGCCAAGTGTCTGCTAATGCGCGAGCATGAGGAGTAATATAGCCGATTTTTACCATGAAGGCACGTAAGGCATCAAAGAAGAAAGGAGCATTAGGGCGATGAACATAATGAACATTGACCCCCCCATGGCTTTCTGATAAAGCTTTGACAGCCACCATGAGCCAATGAGTGTTAGTCATCATGCCATTAATAAATGTAACACGGACGTGATCACTGACCTCTCCTTTTCCATACACCCCCACATTAACGGGAATTGCGGAATACCCGCAGAGATAATTGAATAACTTGCCTATCATCCGATCGAATAATTCAGAGGGGTTGCAAATAGCTTTAAAAAATGCTTTGAAGGAAAAAAGACCAAAAGCATCTTGGTTCAAGATCGGATTATTTTTGGCGTAACCATATAAATTGGGACCGTCAACATAACCTGCGGGATCAGGAGTGGTCCACCTTCCATTCATAGGTAGATAATAACGTCTTCCAAAATAAATAAACCCCGTCTCAGAATCTTTGCGCTTTCCTGCGTAACGCCAAGGATTTTTAGGAACGTTTCCTACAATTGTTTTTTCTTGGCCAAAGGATGAGAAGCCATATAGCTCCGCAAGTTTTTTTGTTTCGATATCGACTAAGCCAATGATTGATCCTTGCAAGTCTTCTAAAGGGGCATAACAATGATTTTCTATCTCAATGGCTACTGTATTAACGGTATGGTCTGAAGAAGGAGCGATCACTCGCAATTCAAGTAAATGGCCCTCTTTATCAACAGAACCAATTTCATTTAACCCATCATAAATAAAAAACGCCTGGTTTTGCTCAGATACTTTTGCTATTCGTCGATGAAAGCAATCGTAAATGTAGTGGGTTTCTTTTCCTTGATGTTCTGTTTTAATCAATCTATTTAAGGCATCATAACTATACTTGAAAAGGCCTTCAGCAGAATGCCAGGTAGCTAAATTTCCATTAGGATCATAAGAATAAGAGCCTGCTGAATCTTCTACTATCTGATTAAGGGAATTACATTTAGCAAGTTCCGGATTCCCGAAACGGTCGTAATTATAATTTATTGAAAAAAGACCGGTTTCAGTTTGAATCCTCTGAAATGGGTCAAAAGAATATTCTCTTTCTTCTTCAAAATCTTGATAAGTAAAAGTTATTTTTTGATCATCCAATCTAACTTTGTGGAAAGGAGAGCTAATCTCTTGCGGAGAAGTAGACCGTGTGATCTGACCAAGGTTACCAGCCATCCGCATCATTGTGGGACTGCCCGCCAGATCGTATTCCAGAAAATCATGGTTGTAAAGAACCTCTTGATCAATCCTTTGCCTTATTATTTGACGTAAGAAAAAGGAATCATAGACATAGAGAATAGAGGATTGATCCGGCAATGTTAAACAGGTTCTTCTTCCAATCACATCATAGCTGTTTTTCAGGGAGAGCTGTTGAAAAGTTTCTCCTATAAGCTGGTTAGATTCGTTGTAAACTCTTTCTAGAGGGATGTTGTGGATGAGATCTTGGGAATTAATAACATTATTAAATGCATCATATTCAAAAGTGTAGGAGATCGTTTGATCTGAAGAAGATAAATGAGAAATGGCTCCTCTATCGTTATATTGATAGAAAATTTTAACTCCATCTGGCTTGATTATGGATGAAAGCTGGCCATTTTCATTGTACTCGTAAAAGTAGCTTTTCTGTTTAGCTGTTCCATAGCCTTCTACGACCTTTTTTAGGCGATTTAATGGGCCATACTCCCAATGGATGGCAAGCCTTTTGTTATTGGCCAAAAAGATCTCTGAAATTTTATTGCCAATAGCATCGTAATGAATTTTTTTGCGATAGTACTCTTCCCCAAAAGGATTTTGCCTAATTTCTACAATAGGTCTTTCGTAACTATCCAAGTGTTGAATGCAGATATTGCCTTCATGATCTGTGGATTGTCTGGCAAGAAGGAAATCCCCAAGATCATTATAAGCTAAAAAAAAGTGAGATAAATCATTTTCTGCCTGGTTATTGGATAGTTCCAGAAGCGTTTGGTCTTGAACGCTAGCTAAGGTGATTGTCGATTCATGATACGTTAGTTCTTTTAAATACTCTGGATGATGGACCCATCCTTCGCGCTCCTTGATGAGCTGTCCGCTACTATCAATGACTTTTTCTGTATAATGCCCGTTAAGAGGCTCCTCGATATAAACAAGGTTTTGCAAAGAATCGTAACGATATTTTTTTACGCCATGGATCGAAGAAGTTTCTTCTAATAATCGCGTTCCTCGATAATGATACTCAACCTGTTCAAGGAGAACTCCTTGATTAGAAAAACATTCCTTTTTAATCACATTACCTAAGCCATCATATTGGTAGCATGTCCATTGGCCATCTTTTTTTATTTCCTTATGAACCTGCCCATCTAAGTGATAGATGAAGGATTCCTTGGTTCCGTCGGGATAAGAAATTTCGGTTGGTTGACCTCTTGAATTGAAACGTTTATTAGTCTCATGGCCCAGAGGGTCGATTGTCTTAATCATTCTGTTTAAGGCGTCATAAGATGTATAGATCCAATGAGATGTACGCTCTTCATTTAAAGGGGGTAATTGAATTCCAGATTGACGTCTAAAAGAATCATAAAAAAAATAAGTGCTTGCACCGTAGCAGTCGACAGATTCTTCTAAAAGGCCCTTTTCATTGTAAATGTAATGAGTAGCTACGGTTGGTCCATTAAGCCATTTTTTTTCTTTTTTGACCAATTGAGCATCGTTATAATGGTAAAAAGTTTCTATTCCTTCTTCTAACTCATAAAGTAACAGGCCTGTTGTACTATAGCTTTGATAGGTACACTTATCTTTTTCAGTTTTTGTCAAATGTTTGATTTGTGGAGTATAGGTCCATGATAAATGGGAAAGAGTAGAGCCATCAAGATCGATGGTTTTTTCTTCTAGTAACTCTCCTTGAGGAGTATAGCCTTTAAATATAGCCTGTAAAAGCTCATACTGCGAGTTTTCAAAAGACCATTGATAAAGAGATGATACTTGAGGCTGTCCTAATAGATTAAAATCACTATATGTCTTTTTAAGTCTAAAAGTGGCCAATGTAAGATCATCTTCGTTGAAAGAGTGGCCATCATCATGGATTTCAATAATCGGCAAGTGATTACTGTCGTAGCCAAAAAAAGATCTACTCACAATCTCTCCATGGGATGAAACAAGCCTTGCTTTTAGATGCTTGTCATCATAAATGAAGTGAGTGACCTTGCCGTTGTCTTCTCTTTCTAATATTAGTTGGCCTTCATCTGAATATTCAAAGTATTTGCTGTAAGTTTCTACTGGGGAAGCAGGTTTGCCTTGATCAATTCCAATAGGCGTATTGGAAGTCCCACTAAGATTGCCAATAAGCGATTCTTGGATAAGATGCCCCTTGTTATCATATTGATAAAGATAACCCATCTCACTGATCGTTGTTCCTGAAATCACTTTAGCTATGATACGGCCATCCTTCCAAGAGCAAGTTTCTGTCCTCACTAACTGGTTTTCATCATCGTATTCTTGAATTTTTTCAATTTCTTGCAGCGGGTTGAAGAAATAGACTTTTTTCGTGCCGGAAGAATGAAGAGCTTCAGTGGAATAGGGAGAATAATTAAAAGTATAGCTATAGCTTGGCGTCGTGTGATCTTTTTTGAAATAGCTCATTTGTTTGATTTTTCCAAAATGAGCATTGCTGGATGGCGTTCCATCTAAATAATAGTCTATTTGAATGTAATCATGATTAGAAAGCACTTTAGAAGTGATCAGCAACTTCCGTTCAAAGGGATGAGGCAAATAAGAGTAAGCGCAATCAAAGATATTATTTTTTTCTACTTTTTCTAGAGCATGAAATCCCCCAAGCTCATTGACAAAGTAGGTGATCTTCTCGCCTGAGCTAGAAATCACAGAGAAGGAGTGATCAGAATAATTAAAATTGAGTTGATGAATGTCGGTTTCTGTTCCGGGAGCTAAAAAATGGGCTTCTTTAATGCGCTCCTTTTCATCATGGGTAATGGCAATTTGGCAATTAAATTCTTGAGGGGTTTTTTTTCGGACAGGCTTATCTTTTTCAAAGACATCGGGAAAATTAAAATGCCAATGAATCAATGGTTGAAAAATTCGAGCTTGAGGCTCATAGATCCTCGTGAGTTTAGCTCCAAAGGGGCCTGGCAGAGCTAAATCAACATTTTCCTCATGCCATTCACCCGTAATGACATTAACGGAATTATCAAGGATGGCAAAACCGAATGACTCGCAGCAGGTTAGTACTAAAATTAAAAGAAAAGCTCGCATAAAAATTCTTCTAAAGAGTTAAAAAATATGCCATATTCCATTAAAAGAAGAAAGAAAAACTAACTATGTTAAAATACTTCACCTATTCATTTAAATTGCTAATCCTGCTAAGACCTGAATGGCTACCAAAACTTTGTACAAAAATCATTTTTAGAATTCAGAAATGTCAAACGCTGAAAGGATCATCATTACTGCGAAATATTTTTATTCTAACTACAAAATGGCCAGATACTTGTGCAAAAAATTAAAGTTGTTTCCAACAATTTTAAGTAATCGTCATTTAAATCAACCCATTCACCAAATACCATGGAGTTGTTGGAATGCTATTTTTCGATTTTTAGCTCTCTTGTTTAAGCATGCTTCTGATAGTAAAGAATTGATTGTCGATAGCTTTCCCGTTGCAAATTGCCAAAAGAATAGAATTGATAAAAGAAAAATTTTCTCTGAGAATCGTTATTTAGGATAGGCAGCTTCTAAAAAGCGGTACTTCTGTGGTATCAAAGTTCATATGATCGTAAGCCAATAGAAGTTCGCTTTAAGCCCAAGCTCAGAAAGCGATGTTAATGTTTTATGGAAAATGGAGCTAGACATTCCATAAAAAGCCACATTCTAGGCTGATGGTGCTTATAACTGTTTTGATTTAGAAGATGTACTTAAAGAGGAAAAGGAAATAAGCAGCCATAGGCAGATAATTGAAACAGCATTTAGCTGTATAGCAAATCTGATTCCGCGATACATAGGAGTATCGCACAGAGCAAGGCTTTTAGTAAAAGTATTCTGGCCTATTCAAATGAGCCTTAAATGAGGTTTTGGTAGCCATTCAGGCCTAAGGATGTTTTTTTAAAAGGAAATTTGATTTGCAGGTTGCTCAAAATTTATTAACAATTACAATCGAATCATGTTAAATATCATTATTATCGGAGCTGGTACGCTCGGTCGTTACATTGCTACTCTTTTATCCAAAGATGGCCATAACGTGATCGTTGTGGATAAAGATAAAAGAAAGCTCGAAGAAATTTCCTTTAACACGGATGTTGGCACTCGACATGGTAATGGCACCGATTGGCAGCTTTTTGATGATTTGTTGGAAACTTTTCCTGATCTTCTCCTGGCTCTAACTAATGATGATTCTGTCAACTTGGTGGCCTGTTCGGTAGCAAAGCAGCTCGGTTATCCTAGCACATTTGCTCGCATCCATGATAACCGATTCTTGAATAAGACGAGATTAGACTTTGCTCATATTTTTCATATTGACCACTTCATTGCTCCTGAGCTTTTAGTGGCTAATGAAATTATTAAATCAATTGTTGGTAAGGGAGCCTTAGCTTTTGATTTTTTTGCTCATGGTGCAGTACAGCTAAGTACCTTTCAAATGCCTCAAAATTGGAATGTTAAAAAAGTTCCTTTAAAAGAACTAAATCTTCCTGATGGCGTGATGGCAGGTCTTATCTATCGAAAGACCCCTAAAGGGGACGAATTGATTTTTCCTCATGGAGATGACGCGATTCTTCCTGGCGATGAAGTTACTTTTATTGGGGAAACGGAATCGATGGAAGGAATCCCTTTATTTGATGATCGCAGGCAGAAAGAAGTTTCTTCCGTAGTGATCATTGGTGGGTCCTTAACTGGGATTCAGTTGACAAAACTTCTTGAAAGAAGGAGCATCTCTGTAAAAATTATTGAAAAGAATTATGAACGCTGCGCCTATTTGGCTGAACAAGTACCATATGCCACCGTTTTGAATGGCGATGGCCTTGATATTGATTTTTTGCATTCGCAAAAGATCGATCAAAGTGATCTTATCGTGGCTTGCACGAGTCGAGATGAAGTGAATTTGATGATTTGCATGCTAGCAAAGGAAGTCGATTGTACGCATGTGCTAATGCTTTTAGCAAATACAAGTTACATTGGGATTTTAGAAAAGCTAGAGGTGGGACATGTTGTTTCACCCTATATTGTTGCTTCAAATCGCATTTTATCCAATATTTTTACAGGCACTATTAACTCTCTGGTTTCTCTTTACGAGGATCGGGCCGAAGTTTTAGAAGTGAAGGTATCCATGGATTCACAAGTAATAGGGATTCCTATTAGTGATCTTGGACCTTTGTTGCCAAAGGATTTTTTAATTGCTATGATTCAAAATAGAGGGAGATTACTCGTTGCCAAAGGCAGTCGCATTATTTCGCCTGGCGATACGGTTATTGTGATCACAAATCCGAAGCATTTAGCAGAACTAGAGGTGATCTTTTAGCATGCTTTACACAAGCATTAGTCGTATTGTCGGCTTTTATTTTCTCATCTTTAGTGCAGTCCTTCTTTTACCTTTGAGCTTAAGTCTTTATTATCAATGGTCGAATGACCCAGTTTTCCATCCTCAACCCTATGTTACAATTGATTTTCTCTACACACTTTTAATTTCCCTGCTCCTCTCCGCTATCTTGCTTTACTATGGGAGAAATGCCATTGGATCATTGTTTAGAAAAGAAGGTGTAGCTGCCGTCGTCCTGATTTGGCTGCTTACTCCTGCTATAAGTAGCGTGCCCTTTTTAACAAGCGGTACATTGAACAGCTTTGCTCAAGCCTACTTTGAAATGGCCTCAGGTTTTACAACCACAGGGTCAACGATTTTATATGCGAAAAAATTTAATGACGTTGGTTTAGAAATCCCCATTGAAAGAACGATAGGTGGAGTGCAAAATACTAAGTATTTATTTTACGGCACTGTAAAACCAGTAAGAGATATTAAAACAGGGGAAATCATTAAGGAGGGGGTTGAAGCTGTAGAAAGAACCCTTCTTTTTTGGCGCAGCTTAACGCAATGGCTAGGAGGTGGTGGCATTGTGGTTCTTTTTGTAGCCATTTTGCCCATTTTAGGTGTAGGAGGGAAAGTGCTTTTTCAATCCGAAGTCTCAGGTCCGAGCAAAGGAACTGTCACACCTAGAATTAAAGAAACAGCTGTTCAATTGTGGAAAATCTATCTATTTTTAACTGCTGCTGAGATTTTTTTGCTATTGGTTACTAACGACGATCTACCTCTTTTCGATGCAGTTACTATTTCTTTTTCTACTCTATCTACGGGTGGGTTCTCTATAAAAAATACAAGTATTGCAGGCTATCATAATGTGGTTTCTGAATGGATTGTAATTTTATTCATGATTGTTGGAAGCGTGAATTTTACCCTTTATTATTTTGTGTTGAGGGGGAAATTTTTTAAGCTATATGAAACCGAGTTCATTATTTTTATTATATTGATTACTTTCCTCTCATTGTTTTCTTCTTATCTCATTATAGACAGTCAAAAAATTACTTTGGCAGGAAAAGAGGATGGGCTGTTCTCTTGGGGGCAAGCTTTTCGCTATGGCATTTTTCAGCTTGTTTCTGCAATGTCTTCTACAGGATTTTCAACTATAGACTATGATATTTGGCCTTATACAGCCCAGGCAATGTTGTGGGTGGCTATGTTTTTTGGTGGCATGTCCGGTTCAACGGCTGGAGGCTTGAAGACTATTCGTTTATTCATGCTCTTTCGTATTGCTCAGTACCGTATCGAGTCGCTTTTTAGACCAGAAAATGTACGTTTGTTTCAGGTTGGAAATTGGGAAGTGGACAGTAGTCGAGCTGCAATGGTGTTGACTTTCTTTTTAGTTGCTGCTGCAGCCTCGGTCTTTGGAACTATTTTCTATATTTTTGATGGTGTAGATATGGAAACATCCATAGGTCTTGTTGCCTGTATGGTGAATAATACGGGGATGAGTTTTCGTATGGCTGGACCGCAGTACTCATGCGCCTTCCTAACTGATCGAGGGCTGTTTATTTCTTCTTTCCTAATGATTTTAGGGCGTTTGGAGTTCTATTCGCTCCTCGCTTTGCTTGTCCCTGCATTTTGGAAAAGAGATAGTTAAAGGACTTTCTCTTAAATTTTATTCCGCGTATTCTTAAGTTTTTACACAGGATGCTATTTTGGAAGCAATACGTATAAGAATTAAAACCGGCTATTCATCCTCTCTTGTCTGGGAAATTCTAGAAGCTGCAGGTGAAACGGTTCTCTACTCGACAGAAACGGAGGAGGGAACTTGTGACCTTTTTATTAAAAAAAATCTTTTTCTAAAAGAGTATGACTTTATCGAATCTTTGGAAAATACGCTTCTAGAAGATATCGATTGGGAAAAGCAATGGGAGCTGCACTCTCCTCAATTTTATGAAGGGATGATGCATTTAGATCTCTCAAAGCATGGATTAGAACAGCCATTGCTTTTAAAACCTGGTCCAGGTTTTGGTGACATGTCTCATCCTACTACTCAGTTAGTTTTGTCGATGTTACCGAGTAAGCTAGAGGAACGGGTTGTTTTAGATATTGGGTCTGGGAGTGGTATTTTGGCTTTAGCTGCCGCGTCGTTAGGAGCTTACCAAACAGTAGGAATCGAAATTGATCCTCTTGCTATTCAGCATGCCGAAGAAAACGCACAGTTAAATCAGCTGGACACAAAGGTGCAGTTTCTTCAGCCTGCCCAGATAGAAATCTTTAATGGGACTAAACCTTATCTCATTTTAATGAACATGATTATCAAGGAGCAGCAAATGGCGTGGAAAATGCTGCAATTGCCAAAAGAAGCATCTGGAGAGGCTATCACCTCGGGCATTTTGAAAGAAGAAAAGGAAGCTTACCTAAATATTACGCGCTTTTGGGGCTGGAAATTGCTAGAAGAGGTAAGCCAAGACGGTTGGCTTGGCTTAAGATTTTCCTTTGGAACAAGAAGACTCTGACTCACCGCAAGGGCAGCAACCTTTAGCACCTTTCACGTAGTCTGTGATATAGTATCCGTTGCCTGTAAAGTTTAATCCAATTCCTCCACCGACTCCCCGAACAAGCGTGCTTTGTAAACAACTTGGACAATCTTTAAGAGGTTCATCAGTGATTTTTTGCAATATTTCGATTTTGTCATTGCAATTTTGGCATTTATATTCGTAAGTTGGCATATCGTTTCCTTTAAAAGAGAGGGGGCTGCAAAAGTCCCCTGTATCATTGGTTTAAGAGGTGAGTTACATGTCCATACCCATGCCACCCATGCCCATTCCTCCCATACCCATACCACCCATGCCACCCATACCGCCCATGCCTTCCATTCCAGGCATTGCGCCGGCTTTAGCTTTTGGTTTAGGTTTATCGGTAATCATAGCTGCTGTGGTTAAAAGTAATGAGGCAACCGAAGCCGCATTAATTAAGGCACTTTTGGTGACAAGCACTGGATCGATCACACCTGCTTTAATAAGATCTGCGAATTCGTCAAGGAGTCCGTTGTATCCCATAGCCCCTTGAGATTCATAAACTTTTTCAGCGATTAAGTTTCCTTGCTTACCGCAGTTATTAGCAATCTCAGTTGCAGGAGCAAAGCAAGCTTGTCTAATAATAGATACACCTACGCCTTCCTCTCCTGTGCAAGTAAGTTGATCTAAGCTCTTAACAGCTCTTAATAGGGCAACTCCGCCACCAGGTACGATCCCTTCTGCAACCGCTGCTCTTGTCGCATGGAGAGCATCTTCAACACGTGCTTTCTTTTCTTTCATCTCTGTTTCTGTTGCAGCACCAACATTAATGACAGCTACTCCACCTACTAGTTTAGCCAAACGCTCTTCTAATTTCTCTTTGTCATACTTAGAGGTAGACGGATTGGCAAGTTCTACTTTAATTTGTGCTACGCGTTCTTTAATGGCTTGAGGCTCTCCACTGCCATCAACAATGGTTGTCTCTTCTTTAGAAACTTTGATCGTTTTGGCATGACCTAGTGCTTCAGGGCCAATATCTTCAAGACGTAATCCGACATCTTCTGTCACTACAGTGGCCCCTGTAAGGATAGCAATATCTTGCAACATGGCTTTTCGACGATCACCAAAACCCGGAGCTTTTACAGCACAAACAGGAAGACCTGCTTTTAGTTTGTTAAGCACAAGGGTTGCTAACGCTTCGCTATCAACGTCTTCTGCAATGATGAGCAAAGGTTTAGGCCCATTTTCCATTGTTTTTTCGAGAAGAGGAACAAGGTCTTTAGCATTAGAAATTTTCTTGTCGGTAATAAAAATAAATGCATTGTTAAGCTCGACAGTCATGTTTTCCGGATTCGTGATAAAATAGGGAGAAACATATCCCTTATCAAACTGCATACCTTCAACGACATCTAGTACGGTGTCAATGCCTTTTGCATCGGCAACAGTAATAATTCCGTCCTTGCCCACTTTGTCCATCGCATTAGCAATGATTTCACCGATTTCACTATCATTGTTAGCGGAAATCGTGGCAATTTGTTTAACTTCACTATTAGTATTGATGGGAGCAGCAATACTTGTTAAACCTTTTAAAACTGCGTCTACAGCTTTATCTATTCCTCTTTTAATGCTCATTGGATTAGCACCTGCGGCGACGTTTTTGACGCCCGCTGTAAAAATCGCTTCTGCTAAAACAATGGCAGTAGTGGTTCCATCGCCGGCTGTATCGGAAGTTTTGGATGCCACTTCTTTGACCAGCTGAGCTCCCATATTTTCAAACTTATCTTTTAGAGCTACTTCTTTAGCAACTGTAACACCATCTTTTGTTGAAAGGGGAGAGCCGAACCCTTTATTAATCACAACATTGCGCCCCTTTGGACCAAGGGTGACTTTGACGGCTTTAGCAAGAGTTTTGACACCCCTTAATAAGGATTTTAAAGCTTCTTCATGAAACTGTAACAATTTAGACATATCCATTTCTCCTTCAATTATGCGGTAAGAACGCCGAGGATGTCATCCTCCGACATGATCAAATATTCGTTCTCTTCATCTTTTACTTCAGTTCCTGCATAGGAGCTAAAAAGGACGCGATCACCTACGTTAAGGTTAAGAGGTTGTAGTTTTCCATCTTCGTCAGTTTTACCAGGTCCAACCGCGATAACAACACCCTCTTTTGGTTTTTCTTGTGCTGTGTCAGGTAGTAAGATTCCACCTTTAGAAGTTTGCGCTTTAGAACGTTGTACAAGAACACGGTTGCCAAGAGGTTTAATTTTCTGATTCTGCATGTCACTATCTCCTGTTTAATAGTTTATGAAGTTGATATTTTATGAAGGCGCCCTTTTTTTAGCAAGAAAAGAGGCGCCTTTTTTAGCAATCAGATGCCTAGAGTGCCAATTATTGAGGCTGTCCAGCATATTCGATGAGAAGAAAGGCTTTACGCTTATCTGAAAAACGTTTGCGTTCTTTATCATCAATGTTTCGCATTGCCCACTGAATAGGACGTTTTTGGGAGAGCAACGGCCAGATTTTATCCGTACCAAGGACCTGGTTAAACATTTTTTGACGGTTACTTGCCTTTTTTAATCCTTCTTTAAATTGTTCTGGGTATAAGTGTTTTAGTGCTGCAATAATGACATATTGGGTGGTAACAGGTTTATACTTTAAAGAATCTTCAACAGTAATAAGGGTTCCTTGGCAGTTTTCATTGACAAATTTTCCATAGAAGGGCCTGAAGTAAAACGGAGTAAAATGGACACCCGGAAGGTTTTGTTGATTTAAATATTGAGCTAAGGCGGTTGCGTCAATCCAGGGGGCGCCGATTAATTTGAATGGCAAAGTGTACCCTACTCCTATGTTTACAAGACCTAGTTCTCCTAAAATTCCTGTGATAGGGTAGTAAAGCGGCGTATCTGCCTCTGGAATATGAGGGCTTGTTGGGATCCAGGGTAATCCGGTGTCTTTAAAATTCATTGACCTACGCCATCCCTTCATTGGTATCACTTCTAATGGGCAGCCAACCTCATATTCTGCATTAAAATAAGTTGCTAATTCGCCTGCAGTTAGGCCATGGCAATAAGGGACATTAATATAGCCTACGATGGATCTTAATTTGATATCTAATAAAGGACCATCGATGGTAATACCATTAATAGGGTTGGGGCGATCTAACACCATGACCTTAATGTTACGCTTAGCAGCTTCCTCCATGACATAGAAGAGGGTGGAAATATAGGTATAAGAGCGAGAACCAATATCCTGAATATCATAAATAAGTAAATCTATGCCATGGAGCATCTCCGCTGTTGGCCTTTTTGTCTCATTGTAAAGGCTGTATACGGGAACTCCTTGGATTGGGCTAGTTTTACCTTTTTCTTCTGCGTAGTCACTACCGAATAAGCCATGCTCGGGGGCAAATAGAGCGATAATTTTATATTGCTTAGCTTTTTCTTTGAGAAGTTCAAATGTAGAACGCATTTCTTTGTTAATGGCTGTTTGGTTGGTCACAATGCCTATTTTTTTTCCTTTTAGCTTTTCAAACTGACGCTCGTCTTCTAAAAGGACGTCGATTCCAACGGTCACCTTTGCCAAAAGAGCCATTGTATAAAAAGAAAAAATGAAAAGAATAGGGAGAAGGATTCGTGTTTGCATAAAGAATTTTTTTAACCGTCTGCTATTTAATAAGGCAATAATTCTCAGAGGTGCTATGAGTTTTGCTTCTAAATTAGGTGATGCCAAGGACATCCTTTTAAAATGTAAAGGTAAACCCCTTTCTTTAGAAGAAAAAATTCGCCTTGCCATCTCCCTAGCTATCTGCTTGATTGAAATCTCTCAACAGTTAGCTAATAACCTTAATTTCCAAAAAGAAATTGGCCGAATGGTTAAAGATGCCAATGGTAAAGTTCTTGCCACAGAAATAGCGGATCAAATTTTTAGAAGCCGATCAAACAAACGGACAGCAGATCAACTTCATTTTCTTTTTCGACGCCATGAAATTCCCCAATTTTTAACTGGTTATAAAAAATGGGGCCTTTACTTATTTAAAAATAGCTACCGTTGGATCCAACGGCTTTTGGTTCCGTTGATCCAATTAATGATAAGAAAAGAAAGCCAGTCTGTCATATTGCCCGGTGAAGACCAAGCTTTACGTCACCATTTAGCTCGAAGAAGCCGTGAGGGTATTAGCATTAATCTTAACCGTATTGGAGAAGCTATTCTCGGTGAGGATGAGGCCTGCCGACGGCTTAATACCTATTTAAAGGATTTAGCAGATTCTGAGATTGCCTATATTTCCGTGAAAATTTCGTCTATCTTTAGCCAGATTAATTTAATCGCGTGGCAAGAGACAGTAGATATTTTAAAGGAAAAGTTAAGGGTCCTCTTTCGGGTTGCTGAAAGCCACTTTTACAATGGACCCAATGGGCATCCTATTCCTAAGTTTGTGAACTTGGATATGGAAGAATATCGAGATTTGCAACTGACGAAAATCATTTTTAAAGAGGTATTAAGTGAACCTGAATTTTTAAAAACCTCAGCTGGCATTGTCCTACAAAGCTACCTTCCTGATTCTTATTCAATCTTACAGGAGTTAACCGCATGGGCGATCGATCGGGTTAACCGAGGCGGCACTCCAATTAAAATCAGGCTTGTCAAGGGTGCAAATTTAGCAATGGAAAAAGTTGAAGCTTCCTTAAAAGATTGGCCTCAAGCCCCTTACTTAACTAAAGCAGAAACAGATGCCAATTTTATTTCTATGGTGAATTATGCCCTTATTCCGGAACATGCAAAGGCTGTACGTATTGGAATAGGAAGCCATAACATTTTAGACGTTGCTTACACATTAATTTTAAGTGCTTCCTATTCCCTAGAAAAATTTGTAGGATGCGAAATGTTAGAAGGGATGGCTGACTCCATGGCTAAGGCGGTCCAAATGGTAACAGGTAATATTCTTTTATATGCTCCAGCGGTAAGGGAAGAACAGTTTCAAAATGCCATTTCTTATCTTGTGCGAAGGCTTGATGAAAACACTGCCAAAGAAAATTTTCTAAGCCATTTTTTTGATCTAAAAATTGGCTCTCCTGAATGGCAAGAGCAGGTCAATCGATTTATAAAATCCTGTTATGAAGAAAAAGAAGTTTCTCACAAGCCGCGAAGGACGCAAGATCGTCGAAAAATGGACTTTATCCACTTAACCCAATTTCGCAATGAACCTGATACAGATTGGTCTCTTCCCTATCATTACGATTGGATCCATGTGTATATGAAAAAATGGAAGTCTATTCAGGGGATTCAGGTTCCTTTGGTGATCGATGGTCGAGAACTATATGGGGATAATCGCATTCAAGGCGTTGATCCTTCTAATCCGAGCAGCAAACTATTTGAATATACTCTTGCAGACAGAAAAGATATCGATGTAGCCCTTAGCACAGGCTTATTAGCTTTTAAAGATTGGCAAAAAACTCCCACGGCTGAACGATGTTTGATCCTGGGTAGAGTTGCCCAAAAAATAAGAGAACAAAGAGGCCATCTTATAGGCGTGATGGCGGCCTCTACAGGTAAGGCCATTGGGGAAGCGGACTCTGAGATATCTGAGGCCATTGATTTCGCTGAGTACTATTTAAGATCAGTAGAAGAATTTCATCTTTTAGAGGATATTAAGTGGCACTCTAAGGGGATCATTCTTATAGCTCCACCTTGGAATTTTTCCACCTCTATTCCCGCTGGAGGCATTTTAGCAGCATTAGCAGCAGGAAATACGGTTATTTTTAAACCCGCGCCTGAAGCTGTTCTGGTTGGCTATGAGCTTGTGAAGCTATTCTGGGAAGCGGGTGTTAGTCGAAAAGTTTTACAATTCATTAATTGTTTAGACGAACCTGAAGGAAGCTTGCTTATTCAAGATAAAAGAGTCGCGGCTGTAGTTTTAACAGGAGCCACATCTACAGCTCAACTTTTTCTAAAGCTAAGACCGGATTTAGATCTAATGGCTGAAACGGGGGGTAAAAATGCCCTCATCGTCACCGCTTTAGCGGATCGTGATTTGGCTATTAAAGATATTGTGCAATCTGCCTTTAGTTATAGCGGACAAAAATGTAGTGCCTGTAGCTTATTGATTCTTGAAAAAGAGGTCTATCACGATCCTGTCTTTAAAGAGGCATTAAAAGATGCTACGAAAAGCTTTAAGGTTGGCTCTCCCTTTGATTATTCTTCTAAGGTTACTCCTTTAATAAAGCCTCCCGAAAGCGTTTTATATAGAGGGCTAACAACTCTTGAGAAAGGAGAAAGCTGGCTTCTAGAGCCTATACAAGATTCTAATAATGAAAGGCTTTGGTCTCCGGGCATCAAATGGGGTGTAAAAGAAGGCAGTTTTATGCATCAAACAGAACTATTTGGTCCCGTGCTAGCTGTTCTTTGTGCTGAAAATTTAGATCATGCGATTAAAATTGCCAATGCAACACGTTACGGTCTTACTTCGGGCCTCCATTCTCTTGACGTAAGAGAACAAATTCATTGGTCAAAACAGATTAAGGCTGGCAATTGCTACATTAACCGAGGTATCACTGGTGCCATTGTTGAACGCCAGCCCTTTGGTGGTTATAAAGATAGTAGTTTTGGGAGAGGGTTTAAGGCAGGAGGGCCAAATTATATCCAACAGTTTATGATTCCAGAGCAGATTAAAAATCCCACCCATCTTGAATCTTTGAACGCGGATTGGCGCGCTTGGATAGATTCTTTTGAGTTAGAAGCAGAAGATGAAGATCATCTGAAGTTTGCTATTGGTAGCTATCTCTATTTCTATAAACATTACTTTTCTAAAAGCCATGACCCTTTAAAAGTTTTAGGCCAAGATAATCTATTGCAGTATCGTTCTCACGATTTAGTTTTTTTGCGAATCGAAGATAAGGAGGGCATTAGCGAAATTTTAAAGGTAGTCGCGGCATGCCAAATCACAAAGACACCTTTAGAAATCAGTTCTTTAACTGCATGGCCAATTTTCGATAAGCTGAGGAGGCCAGTAGTGATGGTAGAATCGGATGAGGCATTTATCAAACGTCTTGAAAATGCACCTTTCCCTCGCGTTCGCTTGTTAAGGACGCCAAAACAGTCGTTATATTTTAGATTTGCAAATTTAGCTTGTCGTTTGCATGTGGGGCCAGTATTAGATAACGGCCGCCTAGAGCTACTCAATTACTTGAGAGAAGTTGTTTTTAGTATTGATTACCATCGCTATGGATACTTAGGCTTGAGAGAGAAGAGTTTGGGTAAGAGAGGCGCATGTGGCGAAGTTCAGTGTTCACCATCTTCTTGTTGTTCTTGAAAAATAGTGCGATGGAGGCAAGACAACTCTCGATGAAATTCTTCTAGTAACATCGCTTTTTTGAAGGGAGTGGCTATCACGGATTGAAAAAGCTGCTGCTCTAATTTAGGGAGTTGTGTGGGATAATACTTTAGTAACTTTTGCCTTGCTAACAAATGTTTAAGAGGTTTTTTTAACTCTCTCTCCTTGGCAATGAAGCGACTAAAACGAATTAAGTCTTGCTCATAACCCTTATTTTTTAAAACATGCCCTAAAAACTTTAATAGAAAAATGACTTCTGGATTATCAAAGGCCCCTAGCCCCTTTTGCCTTAAATTCAACATCAAAAGATCAGATACATAAAACAACAAGCTTAAATCATCTGGATAGGGAATAAGCTGATGGAGGGCACAAAATAAGGACACACTATTTTGATAAAAATGTTTTTCTACCCTCTTGTTAATGACAAAATCTTTGGAAGAAGTATGTTCGATGAGAGGAAAGTGGTGAAATAAAAGAGCTTGTTGAGCTGAATGATCTCCAGTGCAGCCTTCAATAAATGGAGAGGAAGTAAGGCTAATCAATAGCTGGTAGGCTTGAGCTGTCAAAAATTCGGTTTCAATGAGGCGGATGGTTTTAGCGCCATTTGCATCAAATACAAGTTCTTTTTGAGGTTGATTGAGGAAAAGAAATTCTATTTTTCCTAACTTTAATTCTTTTGTTAAAGAAGCGAGACTTAAAACGGAAGATGAAGCGCCTATTGGTAAATGTGATAAATAATCGTAGAGGGAAGGGAGGTCTTTGAAAAAAAAGATCGCTTGGTGGTCATCATTTTGAGCCAGAAGAACGGTAAAAAGAAAAGCGATCGAGGATGCGGGGTGATGGTAATAAGCATGGTGAAACGAGCTGGTTAGTAAGGTTTTCTGTAAGTGTTCCTTATCTAGCTTAAGGCAGATAGCCTTTAAAAGCTTTTCAGGAAAGCAATTTAAAGCTAGCTCGCATTTCTGTTCAAATTCAAGCTGTGCAATCCTTAGCACATGAGGGTCTGCGGGCATGGCTTGATTTCTCCCCCAGCCAAGGACGTATAAATCTTGTAAAATGGCGTTTTCAAAGGGCGGATTTGCTTCACGGATAAAAAGAGGATGACACCCTTGGTGAGCTTTAAACTTCTTGAGAACATCAGAAAAAAAGGTAGCTACGATCACCAAATCCCGCTTTCCCTCTTTGAAGTCACTAAAAAAGGGACTGTTAGCTACCCTTTGCTCGAATTCTTTTTTCGATAATGAAACATTTTCTTTACAAAGAAAGTATGTCGTTTCCTGACGATTAAATTCTACGTAGTGAAAATTAAAACCTTTGCTTTGTGGCAGGGGATGTGTCTTCAATTTTTCACGATGACATGAGGCATAATAAATGATGACTGTGACATCTTGATGACCAAGATCAAGGAGTGATCGTAAAACATGTTGAAGGTGCACATAGTCGCCAAACCCATCCTCCCAAACCACAGTTGTTACGATCAAAGGTTGAGGCAAAAAAGGGATGGTTTCGTAGCTTTTCAGAAATTGTCGCTCAAAGTCTCCAGAAGGCTGTTGATCGGCTAGCTTTGTCGCCTGCTTGCTTTCTAGCCAATTGGCATGCAGTCGGAGAGTTGCTTTTTGAACAACATTTTGTGTTTCGGTGGCATCAATCAGACTGCTGTAGGTAAGAGCACAGATGAAACAGAGATAAATAAAAGTTGGCATAGGAAAAGATTATGATTTTTTGCCAATTTATGCCAAAAAAATGTAAACATTGATGGGCCTGCACAGGCTAACATGGGCTTTTGTATCGTTCTAACGATTTTTTATTCTGTTGAGACAGCTTTTGGTAGTGTAATCGTCACTTCAGTAAATTGGCCCGGTTCTGAGTCGATGTCTATTGTACCACCATGCTCTTGAACAATGATATCCTGGCTGGTCGTTAAGCCCATCCCTGCGCTTTTACCAGCCGGCTTGGTGGTAAAGAATGGAGCAAAAGCGTTGGCCTGAACCTCTTTAGGCATGCCTATTCCATTATCTCTTATTTTAATAATGATTTTATTAAACTCATTTTTAGTCGTGATCGATAGAATGGGCGAGTAATCCTCCTTGAGCTCTTTTTTCTTTAAATCTGTAGCATAGCAAGCATTGTCGATAAGGTTGTAAAATACTCGCCCAAGATTTTGAGGATATACATTGAGTTTGCCAACGAGAGGATCATAGTGATTTTCTATCGTCAGAGAGAAGAAGGGGTCTTTTTTGTAGTAGCTTTGGTAAACAAGATCAGCATAATCTCTAATTAGCCTGTTAATCTCAGTGGGTTCTTTGATAGCCTCGACCTCTCTAGAACTTTGTAGCATAGAGGTTAGAATGTCATCGGCTTTTTTACTATGGAAGTAAATTTTTTGTAAGTTAAGATCAATCAGGCGCAAAGCTTCGGATTGATTAGTTGCAGGAATGGCCATTTTTAATTCTTTAATAAGATTCTTACTTAGATCCGCAAAATTATAAATGTAATTCAACGGAGTTCGCATTTCGGTTACAATACCTTTAGTGACAACACCCAAGGAGACAAGCTTTTCTTGTTGAATGAGTTTTTTTTGCATTTCTTTAATTTGATTTAAAGTTTCTTGAAGCTGCTGGTTTTTGGCATTTAACTCACGGGTTCGATCATAGACCCTTCTTTCAAGATTATGGCTGTAATCTTCAAGCTTTTCATTTGTAATTTTTAACTCTTCGCTGAGCTTTGCTTGCTGGAGATAAAGAAGCGAGTTTTCAAGAGAGGTGGCAATCTGGGTGGTTAATAATTTTAAAATCTCGATTCTCTCGGGAGTAAAGGCTTTAGTCGTTAAATTGTTCTCTAAATACAATACACCAATTACTTTGCCTTGATGAAGTAGAGGGAAGCAGAGAATAGACTGCGGTCGTGTTTGTGAAATATAGGGATCACCGATAAAGATGCTATTATTGGCAGCATCATCTAAAACAACAGGCTCTTTAGTTCTGAGGACAAAGTTAACAATCGATGTAGAGAGTTCCATTTTTTTGTCTTTAAGAGGAATCGATTGGAGGGCAGGCTTGCTACCTTTTTCTGTTGTAATCGTTGCCTCAACGGTCCAACTACCTTCTTTTTCCAAAATAAGAGCCGCTTTTTGGGCTCCAGCTGTTTCAATGACAATCTTCATCAATTGAGCAATGAGCTTCTCTAATACGATTTCGCTAGAAATGGAATGAATAGCTTTAATGACAGCCATCTGATCAAGCGATGGGGGAAGAAAAAATTCGGTAGATTCAACCTGAGGCTTTTCTAGAATAGGCCTTGTACTAAAAGGAAAATAGGATGGAAACAGCTTTTCTAAAGCAATAACTTTTCCACTTGCCCCCCAGCGATAATAGGTATAATGGGCATCTTGAAAGTACTGCTTGGCTAGATGAGTCTTATTTTGTGACAAATAAAAGGTTCCAAATAGCTCATTAGCGATGGCTTCAATATGTATGAATCCATTTTCTCGAGCAGCAGTTATAGCATTATCATACGCTTCAATCGCTTCTGAGGTTTGGCCGTTTACTCGTGCCCACTCGGCTTTAACAAGAAGATATTTATGCAAGTTATTTGCTGGAACGGCCTTAGACCATGTATGCAGGCGATCGAGAATGTCTCTTATTTTATGGCCATATTTCCTTTGCATCGTGGCCTCTTTATTAAGATAGACAGCGCATAAACCTAACGCGTAGTAAAAATCATTTTCTAAACGCATAGGCTGCCCTAGGACCACGTGAGTCAAGCTATCGGTTTTGAGCCCGATCTCTTCTAAAATGTCATAAGCTTTAAAAAGAAAACAAATTTGCATTTTGAACGTGTAAGCAAAGTAAAGAGTAATTAAAAAGTTGTTGTCGACGAGTTCCTTAAAATATTGCTCTTCATTAAAGCCTTCAGAGCTTAAAGAGCCAATCGAATGCGTTTTCCCTTTTAAAGCGTAAATCGTTTGCCTTAAAGCTATGAAAACAAACCCTCGGTTGTGCGACTTGACTTTCACACAATACTCGATACTAGCTAAGATTTGCTCCATGAGCTCATCGATGTTATCTCCAATGAGATACTTATCGACAGTCATCATTCCTAAGCAAAAAACGCCGGTATTCAAATCACCGATGCTAGTGCTCATTTCATAGCCGCTTTGTAAAATACTTACACTGTTTTTTAAATGGTTTTGGGTGGCATCTAAAAAAGTACCTACAAAAGATTTTGTGGGAGCCACCCATTTTTGATCTTCAAATCTTCGATTAAGCTCGAGGGCTAATTGCCCAAATGCATAGGCGTTTTTAAAATCCTCAAAAAGAGCATTAACCATGATGCCATAGCAAGCGTAGAGATAAGCGGAGACGGCCGAATTTCCATGTTTAAGAGTAAAATTTAGTCCTTTTAAAACGACGAGGGCAAATAATTCTTTGCTAGTTAAATAGGCGGGAGTTACTAGAAAAGCCATCAAATTTAAAATGTCTAGCTCTTCTCTTTTTGTAATAATGGGAAGTCTTTTGATCGCTTCAATGTCTGTGACAAACAACCTTGTTTTTAAAAGAAAAAATTCTTTTAGAATATGAAGCTTAAGCATTCGAGTCGGAAGAGAGATGCCCATAAGGCTTAAGGCATTTCTCCCGAATTTTAAAGCCTCTTCATATTGAATTGAGCTGACATTGAGCTTAACTTTTAAGGTATCGATCGATACCTTTTCGCGAATTGTTCTGGCATATTGCATAATGAGGTCAAAGAGATGAGAGGCTTCTTCGTAATTCAAAAGCAGATATTCACATTCTGCTGCAGCCAGGTAGCTATCGAAAGTGAGCTGATATTCACTCTCCCATTTATCCTCCGGAAGCAAATCCAACCCCGTTCTAAGAAAACCCAGTGCTGTACCATAGGCAACAGAACGCATCGCGCGTTGTCCTGCCATAAAGTTCATTCTAGCTAGCTCTCTTTGCTCTTTAGGATCACTTATAAGAGTAATGGCCTGATTGAGTTGAGTAACAATTTCAAAAATATGCTCTTCTAGATGATAGCCAGTAAATTTTTGTTTGAGGATATTTCCAATTTTTAAATGGTATTGTTTCCTTTCATGGAGATCGGCCATAATGTAAGCTGCCTGTAAAACTTTATCATGTTGGAAACGAAAAGCTTGGGATGGACTTTGATAAAGCATTGCTTCGTTGAGCTCTTTGGGGTCACTCCATAAATAGTTTAAAGCATCTTCACTGGGCAAAATAAAACCATCATGAATGGCTTCCATCAAAGAATTCATAATCTCAGGCAAAGGCTTTTCCGCAATTCGAGCTACCAATCGAATATCAAAATGGGTTCCGACGCACGCTGCTATTTTCAAGATTTTTTGCGTCTCTAAAGAGCATTTTTGCAATTTTAAGATTAACAGGTCGACGACATTATCAGAGACATTTAGGGAAGCAATTTTTTCCGTATCCCACGTCCATTTGCTGCTTGTAGGGTCCAGCGCGAGAAATTTTTCCTCATATAAAAATGTAAGGAGTTGGTTAATAAAGAAGGGATTGCCTTGCGTCTTGTCGGTGATCAATTTGGCAAGGCCTTTGATAGCAGTTGCGTTAGAATGAAGGCTATCAATGAGCAGTTCTTCTACATTTTTTAGAGTTAAGGGAGGGATTTCTATCTCTGCGATAGAACCATGATTTTGGCGTATCCTTTGAATGGTTGTCATTAAAGGATGAAGAGCGGAAACTTCATTGTTGCGATAGGAGCCAATGAGGAAAAGCCCTTTTGTCTTTAAGGTTGTTAAAATGACCTCAATGAGCTGCAACGAAGCTGTGTCAATCCATTGAAGATCATCTAAATGAATGACAAGGGGGGTCTCAGGCGTAGCGTAGAGAGAAATAAATTTTTGAAAAAAAAAGTTGAAGCGGTTTTGAGTTTCTTGCGTATCGAATTCTTGGGAGGGGAGCCTCTCTCCAAAAATATATTGAAGTTCAGGAATTAATTCAAAAATCACAGGAGCGTTATTGCCGAGAGATTCCCTTAGTCGCTCTCTCCACATGGCGATCACCTCATCATTTTCTGTAAGAATCTGTTGGATGAGGTCTTGAAATGATTCTATAAAAGCATGATAAGGGATCCCCTTTTTAAACTGATCGAACTTGCCTGAAATAAAAAAGCCATTTTTTTCTAACACGGGTTTGTGAATCTCATTGACAAGAGATGTTTTTCCTATCCCGGCATATCCAGATACCAGCATCATTTGAGTAGTTCCAGCACAAACCTCGTCAAAAATATCTAAAAGAATCTTAATTTCTTGTTCTCTTCCATAAATTTTTTGGGAGATTTGTAACTTTCTAGCAACATCATTGTGACCTAAAGGAAATGGCTCAATCTGGTTATGTTCCTGATACTCATTTAAGCAATACTCCAAATCCTGTAATAAGCTAAAGCTACTGCTGTAGCGTTCCTCGGCCTTTTTGGCCATCAGTTTCATGATAATATCAGAGATAGGGGCAGGAGTCGTCGCATCAATATGATGAGGAGATGGGGGAGTTTTAGCGATATGAGAGTGAACCAACTCCATAGGATCGAGAGTGCTAAAGGGGAGCTGCTGAGTGAAAAGCAGGTAGAGTGTGACACCCAGAGAATAAAAGTCAGCACGGTAGTCAACTTCCCGGTTCATTCTGCCCGTTTGTTCCGGGGACATGTATGGTAAGGATCCTTCGAGTAATGTAGGATTTTTAATAGAAAATCGTTGCTTAGGGATACGGGTAGTATAAGTAAAACCTGTTAGTTTTACTTCTAATGTTTCAGGGTTAATTAAAATATTTTGAGGTTGAATATCTTTATGAATCACCTCTTGAGAGTGGAGCTCTCCGAGGGCTTTAATAATCTGGATAGCTATCTTTAACTTATCGATGAAATTAATTTGATTGAGATGGATGAATTTTTCTAAGGATGGCAGATCGGGATCTTCGAGGATGAGGTAGTAACATCCTTGGTAAAACTCTAATCCTAAAGCCTTTACAATTGAGGTTAGCTGGAGATTGCTTAAGAGTTCATATTCATTTTTTAGGCGTGCAACATCTTCGATATGTGGGTGAGGAGCCACAAGCGTTTTGATTAAAACATGAGTTTGGTCAGACTCCCTGATCCCTCGATAGGTTACATGTTTTAAATCGTGGCTAACTTCTCTAAAGATTGCATAATTAGGTAGTTTGATTCTCATAGTTTCTTTTTATATGGAATTTCTGTTTTAGTCACCTGTATTAATAATTAAAATTGTAAAAAGTTTTATAATTAATTTAGATTTGTAATCTAATTAGATTTAAACTATTTTTGTCGGATCAAAGGGCTATTTTTTTAATGGTTTTGTTGATAAGCTTTCAGGCATGGATTATTTAACTAACTTAAATGCTGAACAGCTTGAAGCTGTAACCCATATCGATGGGCCAGTACTTGTATTAGCGGGTGCAGGTTCGGGTAAAACACGCGTTGTTACTTCACGCATCATTCATTTGATTAAATCGGGAATCTCACCCTCTCATATCCTTGGTCTTACTTTTACAAATAAAGCCGCCCAGGAAATGAAAGAGCGCGTCAACCGCCTTACACAAAGCCAAGTATGGATAAGTACTTTTCATAGTTTAGGCGTACGTCTATTAAGAGAATCCATAGGGGTCTTGGGATATAAACGTGACTTTGCCATTTATGACGAAGATGATTCAGAAAAGCTTTTAAAGAACTGCCTTAGCGAATTCTCTGAAAAAGAGAAAAAAGGGGACGTGAAAGCGATTCGTTCATTGATTTCAAAAGTTAAAAATAACTTGATCACACCTGATTATGCAGATACGGATAGCCTTCCCCTTCCTTTTCAAGATAAATTTACCGCTATCTATGAACGTTATGTTCTTCGGTGTAAGGAATGCAATGCTGTTGATTTTGATGATCTTCTCTACTTGCCCGTTCGGCTATTTCACGAATTCCCTGAGGTATTAGAACACTACCAGCAACGCTTTCGGTATCTTCTCATCGATGAATATCAAGATACTAATCAGGCTCAATATACTCTTGTTAATAGTTTAGTGGAAAAAACACAAAACTTATTTGTTGTGGGAGATCCGGATCAATCCATTTATTCTTGGCGCGGAGCAAATATTAGTAACATTTTACACTTCGAAAGGGATTATCCAGGCGCTAAAGTGATTCGTCTCGAACAAAACTACCGCAGTAGAAGTAATATTTTGGAAGCAGCTAACCATCTTATTACCAACAACTCCCAGCGTTATGAAAAGAACTTGTGGAGTAAGTTGGGCGAAGGGGCAAGAATAAAAAGATTTTCTGGATATGATGAGCAAGAAGAAGCTCGCTTTGTGGCTCGCAAACTGAGGTTTCATCATGAACAGCATGGAATTCCATACAACCAAATGGTTGTGTTTTACCGTACAAATGCCCAATCCCGTCCTTTAGAGGATCAATTGTTGTCTGTCAAACTTCCTTATACCATTGTTGGTGGCATATCCTTTTACCAAAGAAAAGAAATTAAAGATATTCTTGCGTTCCTGCGCTTAGTTCATTCAAATGCTGATTATATTGCCTTTGCCCGTACAATCAATATCCCTAAACGTGGCATAGGGGATGCAACATTAGACAAACTTGCTACTCATTCTATGCTCGAGGGTTTTCCTATCCTAGATTATGTAAAAGCTCTTGTGGGTAAGCAAGCTCTTCGCCATCCGTTAAAGCTACCAGCTAAAGTGATGGAAGGATTAGCTAATTTTAGCCAAATGATTGAAAAATTTAAACTCATTGCAGCCAGCCAACCTCTCAAAGACCTTGTTGTTTCTATTATTGAGGATAGCCATTACCTAGATTTTTTAGCTCTAGAAGAGAAGGACTCCTACGAAGAAAGAAAGGAGAACCTTGATGAACTCATTGCTAAGTCGATTGAATGGGAGCTTAATGCTGAATCGCCCACCCTTGAAGGATTTCTTGAGGAATTGTCATTAAAATCTAGCCTAGATGAGGCCGTTGGGGAAAAAGAGCGCATTAATCTAATGACCATTCATAATGGCAAAGGCTTGGAATTTACAGTCACTTTTTTAGTCGGTATGGAGGAGGATCTTTTTCCTCATGCTAATTCAAGAGAAAGCGAATCTGCGGTTGAAGAAGAGCGCCGTCTATGTTATGTAGGAATGACAAGAGCTAAAGAATACCTTTACCTAACGAGCTCACAAATGCGTTATATGTGGGGAACTCAGCGGTTTCAACGACCTAGCCGGTTTTTACTTGAAATTGGCCCGCAGTACTTAGAACGAGTATCGATGTTTTAGAATCAAAGCTCTTTGTTAAAACAAATAACAGAGAGGTAGGATGCTTTTTGACGTTTTAGTTAATAAAACAAAGGATGATTGCCAGAACATTGTTAGTTCTTACCTAAATGATTATGGTTATCACCATACGTCTTTGAGCGAGATTCATGAACCTCACGAACAAGGTGGTGGATTTATTATAAGGCTACCTCTTACTCACAATCTGTGTTCGTTAAAATCACCCCTCCTGTTCCAAATGAGATTAGCAATCTACATGTCCTATTGCGCAAAAATTTTAATCAATTGACCCTACCTACATGTTTTGGAACTTCTTCTCAGCATGGTGTTCTTATTGCTCCTGCAATGGATCGACCTAATTTTCTTGTTGAGGAGGTTTGTGACCAGCTAAGCCGGAAAGAAATTTCTTCTAATGAATTTATTTTTAAAGAAAAACAGGTTTTAGACTGTATTTGTTCTCTGCAGTTGCTTAATCAAAGTGATGAAGTCGTTTATCCGTGATATGAGTTTTTTATGAAAACGAGTGCCAGACATATTCGTCGGCTGTTAGGCATTAATCATCCTTTGTTAACAACTTCATTGTATCTAGCTGATGAGGATGAATCCATACCTTCATTAAATGAAATGATCGAAACGGGGATCAATTCACGGAGAATGCTCTCATACCAATGTTGGACAGCATCAGCAAAAGTTAATTTTGTATGATTTTGAAAAATTGCGAACTAAGGGAGATCCAAGTTGGGACTTAGCCAAATGGATTAAGTACTTTCATTACTTTTATTTTGTTCAGGAATTAAGGAAAACAAGAAAGATAATCGGTAAGATTGAAACTTCTTCTAAAGTCATCTCTATTAAAGATCTACCTCAAAATTCTTTCTTTCCACCCTTTTTCTCTGCACTATTCTCTTAAAAAGTTTCCCTATGATCTACCAGTGATGCTTAGAAGTGTGATCGCTGCTTATAAAAACCTTTTAAAGTAAGCCTTTACGAGCAAGCTTAATTTTTTCTAAATTCTTTTTAAAAGATTCGTTCATAGGATTTTCTTTAAAAAGACTTTCCGTCAGCTTGTAGGCAAGATCATAATCCTTTTCATAGAAAGCTTTGGACGCAAAGTAAGACTTAGCTTCAGGGGATTGATGCGCAACAGAAGCGTATAAAGCTTCTGCACCTAACTTATCACCTAAGGAAAGAGCGAGATTTGCTAATAACAATCTGCCTTCTACAGTTTGCCAAGAGTTATGAGTTGTGATGGCCTTTTTGGCCAACGAGAATTCTCCTTGTTTGAGGTACTCTTTGGCAAGAAGATAAGAGGCTTGTTCTCGATTTGGCAAGTCAGATTCTGTGAGTTTCTTAAAAATGATAATGGCTAAATCAGAGGCATGGCTTGTAGAGTAAAGTTTTCCAAGTAATAGAGCTAGATGAGGATGAGGCTTTTGCACTTTAGCAAATCCAATGGCATGATTGATACTGCGATTATGGGCTAATGCTTTTGTAATGCCGAGCAGATACCAAACTGGCAGATCGCTTTCAATTTGTTCGTTATGATTAATTAACTGTAAAGCGGCCTCGTTCCAACCGGAAGCTAGAAAAAGAACAGAAAAAATTTCATTGGCCGATAGAAGGGATTTCAATTCATTAGAATACTCTTTGCTTTCTAGCTGTTTAAAAAGAAAGTGTTTGGTTCTTGATGGCAAAAACTCTTCAGAGGCGATAAAGGGGTTACGGAAGGAAAGGGTTCTAATCAGAGCTTGCCTTAATTCAGGATGATAGTAATCGGAATTTTTATCCTTTAAAGCGAGACGGTAGGCTTGCTCTTCACGTCCCATTTTCAAAAAGTGAATCATTTTTAGCCAAAACAGTTCTTCACTGTCAGCTAACTCATCATGAACATCTAAATCTGGTTGATAATAGCCATCTTTAAGTGTAAGGAAAAAAGCAATCTCAGGGGTAATCTGTTGTTTTGAAAGATGCTGAGTTTGATGTTTAATAGGAGCTACCACTTTGTTTAAAAATAAAGCTTTCTGCCAAAGGTTGGGGCTAGCATGAAGGCTAAGTTCTTTTTCTAAGAGAGCAATGGCGGAGAAGTAATCCTTATTTTTAATATGCTGTTCGATACGCTCTTCTCTTAGCAAAGGATCGGTATCATGAATGATCGCTGCTTCATTAAGTTCTTGTAAGGCAAGCGCATCTTTTCCCAAAGCGTTTAAAAAATGGGCTCTATAAATTCTTAGATCTGGATTGCGAGGATCTATCTTACAAGCATGTGAAAGATATTCCCATGACAATTGAGGGTTTTCATTTAAATTTAAAAAAGCTAATCGCAAGAGACGATCAACTTCGTAGGGATGTTTAAATTTCTTAGCGGTTAAAAGGGTTAAAGCTTTAGAAGGATTGCCATTTTGGGCACAATGATCCGCTTCGAGTAAGGTCCATTTTTCAGAACAATTGCAATCTTTTTGCCAGCAATTTTTTAGATCAGTGAATTCTTGGTCACGATCTTGATCCATCAGGTTTTCTGCGACCACCAAAGCTGCTTCTTCATTTTTTAAAAATGGCTCCTTTTCCCAATTATAAAGTTCTGCTAGGAATTTGGTATCTTTGAGTTTAACACCTGCCTGGAGGCTAATCGCTAACCAATCTTGAGCAAAAGAAGTATTTTGGTAGATTTCATCAAGATGTTTTTTGACAAGATCCATGGCATAAAGGGGCTGCCATTCTTGTAACTTCTTCTTAGCCAAGAAAAGATCTTCTTGATTGCTTACTTGGTGGGCTAATTTAATCCTCTGCACTTGGTAGTGTTTATAAACATACAAGCCTGCGAAGGCCGCAGTGATTAAACTGCATGCTAAGGAAGCAATAAGAAGTTTTTTTTTCAAGTTCATGGGATATCCAAAAGAGAGTTTAATTTAGAAAAACCCATTAATCGGGTGGGTAATCGTAATCGTAAGCATTGGGGTTGTTGTTGTTACAACATTTTCCGTCATTATGACTTTCACCCCTTTTCTGCCATTTTCGAGCTCGATTTATTTCATATAAGTTTGGCCTTTCATCTATCCTGCTCAATTCAAGAGCAAAAGTTAGACAAGGTGTAGCCAATGTACAACATAAAGTAGCCAAGATAATTGGAAATTTCATGAGAACTCCAAATATTTTTTTTGTTAGCTAACTTTTTTTTTAACTTATTGCCCAATTTTTATCAAGATTTGAAAGAAAAGAAATTAAAAATTAAATTTTTTATCGTTGTAATAGTTATCAATCATACTTAAGGAAGATTAATTAAAATAAAGAAAGGCAAGCAATTTAAATAAACTTACTTGCCAAGATAATCTTATAAAAGAAGTTGTTTTTCAAATTTACGCTGTTCTTGGTCCAAACGACCAAGATCGTAGCCTTCGTAATCTACAAATTTAAAGAAACGTTCAAACTGGGGAAATGCCTTAGAAACTTCTTTTGCCATTTGCTGGGCTACAAAACGGTAATTGGGATGCCCTGCTGGCGAAGAACGCAGTTCACATAGCCATTGAAGTGCTCTTAGATTGATTTGGAAGTACCAACGAACGTTGTAAGCCATTGGAATGACATATTGGACCTCTTCCGGAAGTTCTTGAGAAATGGTATCGAAGGTTTCTTTTGCCTTGTGCATTGCTTGACGGTAGTCATTCTCAAGAGGTGTATTGAGGATTTCTGGCGGAATAAAGTACCCTAAGTCACAATTGAGCAGTTGTCTTTCTTGCGTCAGCATGCGATGGCGATGTAAATCGCGATACACTCCAAAGTCGGAGATAATCTCAAAGGTAAAATTAGCATGCTCAAGGGCGCGGGGAGACTTATGCCGCCTTGTCTCTCTAGCATTGTGTCCAGCATCAAGAATACGATTAATTTCTTCTTCTGAGAGAGTTTTACAATGATCAATCAGTTGTCCTATGCTGTGCTGGCAAGAAGGAAATAGCAAGGCTGCAGCTACTTTATAAACAGCATCCGGATCTGAAGCGGTAAGAGTGACAGTAGGCCCATGAGATTCAGCTTTAGGGAATGGCGTGTTGTGTAAAGCTGCTAATTGAAGTTCCGTTTGCATGAGTTCATAAAATTGAGCATAAGATTCATGAGTGCGATGAGTGATATTTGCCCTGCGTACGAAAGATGGGATTTCTTTCGCTAATTCTTCATACATCCTTTTGCCAATATCTTGCATTTCTACTAAGTTGCTGCAATGTAACTTATGCAATAACTGTTCATAAAAACGACCATTGCCAAAAATGCCCATATTCGTCAGAGTTCCACAAGGAAGAATGCCTCTGATACAATCTAAGACTTTTGCACGCGTTGCAGCTACATAGGCTGTTTGTGAAATGTTTGGCCCCTTAGGGAATTTTTGCTCAAAATAAGCTGTCAGTGGCGGAATCATCTGGCTATATGTTTCAAACAGCATATTGCAAGTTTGGACATAAATATCCCTGTAAGCAGACGTCATGAGAACGGGTTCGCGATAAAAAAGATATTCCCCTTTTACCTTTTGATCGAAATAAATATAGCGGGTAGATTTTTCTAAGGGAGATCCGCCAATTCGGCAATCTTCAAGTAATTTAGCTCCTAGCATAGACACATTTTCAATCGCGATATGGGCTCCACCCAGCTCGCCAATCGAATCATCGCCATAGCCATCTAAAATACGATCATAAAAATTTTGCGCTTTTTGAATGGCAGTTGTCTGTTCTTGAGCCGCTTCGCCTGGATTCGAACAGCCAACGATCGCATCAAAGGAAGCATCCGTGTTATTAGTGATGAACTCTTTTAGCAAAAGAGAACGCAAGCCGAGGCTAGATCTTGAATACCGAGAGAATAGGGCTCCCTTGATTACTTCCGGTAGGTTGCGTAGTACAAAAATGTGACTTTTTGTGTTTGTAACAAAACGCTCTAAAATTTTTTCCTGAGCTGGGGTAAACTCTTCATAATCATCTCGGAACATAAAAACTCCTCTTCGAGAGAATAAGGGTGCCACAGCTGCCTAAGAGTTTCAAGAAAAAAGCTCTCGAATTTTCAAATGCTCCTCGGTATGATAGGGGTAAATTTTGTTGAAACAATGAGCTTTCCCGAATATTTAACTTATAATGCAATTGGATTAATTCCTGGACCTAATGAAGACGAGGTGGCGTTTAACCGACGAGCCAAGCATTGTCTTTCTTTAAAGAAGGGGTTCGCAGATTGTTTTTTTTGCGACAACAAAAAGCAGCAAGCTAATCGACCTATCCCTAATGAAGTTTTGCAATTGACCCAGTATTACTATGGTATCCAGCCAGCATGGGTTCCTGTGATCTACAGCGATGAGAAACTTGCGTTATGGCATGGGGGGGCTGCATGGATTTTTCAAATGGAAGACGCTTCTCCGACAGCTGCTTTCTTGCAATTACGTTCTGTTTTTGCTTATAAGAACGATTACCTGCGCCTTTTAAGCAAATCGGAACTAATGACACATGAATTAAGTCATGTGGGAAGAATGATGTTTAATGAGCCAAAATTTGAAGAGATGCTAGCCTACCAATCATCATCATCTTGGTTAGCGAGAAATTTAGGCCCGCTCGTGCAATCACCCATGGAGAGTTTAGTCTTTGTAATCGTTCTTATGGTTTTGATTTGCTTAGATAGCATGGCTATTTTTCTTAACTATTCTTACCTCTATCAATTGGCTCTTTGGTTTAAATTGATCCCCTTAACTATGGTAGGAGGGGCAATTTTAAGATTAGCTATAAAGAAAAACCAGCTTAAAAAGTGCTATCAGCAATTGTATGTTTTATGCGATTCAAGGCAAAAGGCCCGTTCCATCCTTTATCGCTTAACAGATTCAGAAATTACCTATTTCGCAAGTGCATCTCTGTCCACCGTTCAAGATTATATCCAATCCAACAATGAGCTACGTTGGCAGGTGATCAAAAAAGCTTACCACTTATGATTAAAACGATGACACTGAAACCATCGTGTCTTTAAAAGCTGCTCCATCAGGTAAGCAGGCTTTTGCTATGAAAAGCTTTGCTTTTTGTAAGGAAGGCTAGGGAGAAAAATGGCCAAAAGCTTCTTCTGTAGCTGGGTCAGTAGCAAAAGCACCTGATTTAATAGGCGTGTAATTTGCAAATTGGGCGATCTCTTTTCTAAAGGTAAGGTTGATGTTCCCCACTTGGCCATGCCTATTTTTAGCGATGATCAATTCCGCCATACCAGGTTTATCCATGGGATCATAATACTCCCGTCTAAGTAAAAAGAGGACAATGTCGCTATCTTGTTCGATACTACCACTTTCTCTTAAGTCACTCATCATGGGGCGATGCCCTTGTCTTTCTTCTACTTTCCTTGATAGCTGAGATAAGCAAAGGACCGGAATATTCAATTCACGAGCTAAGTTTTTAAGCATACGAGAAATCTCTGAAATTTCTCCTTGGCGATTTTCTGAGGAGCGAAAAGTTCCTGATCCCGAAAGTAATTGAAGATAGTCGACCATCAAAAAGCCGATTCCATAGGTTTCTTTCATTCGTCTTGCACGAGCGCGAAGATCGGTGATTTTCAATCCTGGTTGATCATCAATAATGAGATGATGCCCCATCATTTGATTAACAGCCGCTACAATGCGTTGGTATTCAAGACCATTAAGAGATCCTGTTTTAATTTTGTCCGATTCAACCTCAGCTTGAGAGCAAATAATTCTGTGAACAAGTTGTTCTGCACTCATTTCTAAAGAAAAGATGCCGACAGGAATGTTGTTTTTAAAACAGATGTTTTCGGCAATGTTAAGGGCAAAGGCGGTTTTACCCATTGCGGGTCTTGCTGCTAGAATCATGAGGTTAGAGTTATTGAATCCATTAATCATTTTATCAAAATCAGTAAAATGAGTGGGTACTCCTGTGATACCAGGATCTTCTGGGCCTCTTTGTTGATAAAGTTCTTGGCGTTCTTGAAGTTCTTTTAAAAACGGAGTTTTAGACTCTGATTTAGAGCCGGTTAGAATTTCTTTTAAGTGTTTGCCTGCAATAGGGTTTGCTGTTTGGCTGATTTGAAAAAACATTTGCTGAGCTGTATCAAGCGTTGCCAATACATCTTTTGGCTCTTCTAAGGCTGTTTTTTCAACTTTTTGAGCCGCATCGATCATCCTACGCAGAATGGCTTTATGCTGAACAAGCTCAACATATTCTTCAATATAGGCCGAGGTGCCAGCATACTGCGCAAGAGTCGTTACGTAAGCTGCTCCACCGACAGTTTTGAGCTTGTCCTGTCGTTTTAGCTCTTCGCAGATCAAATGCACATCAGCAGGTTTTTCTTGCTTATAGGCATTTTTTAAAGTTTGAAAAATGATCTTATGCTCAATAAAATAAAAATCGCTATCATCTAGGCCATCAGCTGCTATATTTAGGCTGTTGATGCTCGTCAGCATGCAGCCTAAGACCATCATTTCAGATTCTTTAGAATTTGGCGCAATTTTTACTTTTGGTTGACTTTCGGTCATAAACGCATCAGTTTCTGGGTTACTGGATTCTGTATAAAATGGACTTTTATGTTCATAATTTTAAATAGCTTACAGCATCTTGAGCAAAAGGGGTGAGGTTAATAGTGGCTAATTGGGAAAAATCAATCCAGTAAAATTCATCTTCAGGGCAACGGTTAGATAGGGGCTTCCACCCAAGGACGTTATAAATTAAGCCAATGTGGTAAAGCTCATAGTTCTGCTTGATAAAAGTACAAGAGGTATTAAAAAGAAGTCGTGCCATAGAAAATTCACCCGCCGTTTCTTCTAAAAATTCTCGTCTTAATGTTTCTTCTGGTGTTTCACCAAACTCTAGTCGACCGCCTGGTAAATCTAAGCAGCCTTGATAGGGACCAGATTTTTTTGGAACAAGCAAGAGCGTCTGATTAACCTGGCAAACCCCGTAAGTACCTATTCGTGTCATTCTTTCAATCATAGGAAAGGAAGTATAGACCATTTTAAAATTCTATTAAAGGAGAAGTAGGCTTATGGTCCTGAGTAAACAGGTCTTGGCTGTTGAAGAATAAAGGCGGAAACATCCAATGCTTCCTCTTCACTTAGATGAGGTTCTTCAAAAGGCATATTATGGTATACAAAAGAAGATAAGAGGCTTAAATGACTCATACCGGCAGCATCGTTAAATGATTTTTCTCCGAAAACGGCAGGGATATTCACATCGTGACCTTCCCGGTGCATTCCTTCTCCATTTTGGCCATGACAGGTTGCACATCGGATCGCGTAGATTTCTTTACCCTTGATTGGGTTGGGTTGATGGGTGCTTTTTAAAGGGATAAGGCCAAGCCATGGTGCTGGTTGATAAATGGGATAGTTGGATGAGATCCATTGAAAGTAAGTTAAAAAAGCTAACATTTCATTACTGTCCAGGGGCAATGGCTTCCCATTCAGACTATAAGCAAAGCAATCATTAATCCGTTGAGCTAAGCTTTCGACACGATC
This sequence comes from Parachlamydiaceae bacterium HS-T3, assembly GCA_000829755.1. Lineage (GTDB taxonomy): Bacteria > Chlamydiota > Chlamydiia > Chlamydiales > Parachlamydiaceae > HS-T3. The sequence continues at coordinate 91,691 of BBPT01000023.1, read as the reverse complement.
GCGAGCCCTATTCCATGTGGGGTATTTAGCCGCTATTCCTGCTAGCGAAATACCTCCTCCCACCCCTCCTAAAGAGAGACCTCCAGCAAAATGGCAATTGGTACAGTTAATCGGATGGGGAGCATATTGGGGGATGGTCTCATGAGTATAAAGCATTAAATGATAGCCCTCGTTAACCATTTTTTTAATTGCATCAGGGGCATCTTGGGGGTCGACAAGATCAAATTTTAAATTTTTAAAACTTAAATGTTCTTTAGCTAATTTTTTCTCAATAGCTGCTTCGCTGGGTGGAACTTTTGGCCAATTGAGGTCTAGCTGATAAAAAAAGAATAAAAATAGATAGAGAAGGAAGCCAATTAAGATGGCGACAGAAAAAAAAGTGACATGTGATAGCCATTTGCTCATAATTTCTTCTATATGTAAAAATTTGATTGCCTGCCATCTTTTTTCAAATTATTCTATTGAAATCGTCGCGATATCTTAATCAGGTAATCATATGGGCCAGCGAGTCTTTGCTTTTTTTGATGATAGTCAACGCTTTTATCCTTCGCATGAATTTAAGGAACAAGCTAATGTGCAAGCGACCGATCACTATGAGCTAGCACAAAAGGACCGGGATGCTTTTTGGGACCAAATGGCTTTAAAATTAGATTGGTTTAAGAATTGGGACAAAACCCTTGAGTGGCATCCACCTTATGCCAAATGGTTTGTCGGTGGGAAGTTAAATGCTTCCTATAACTGCCTTGATCGCCATTTAAAGGATAAACGGAACAAAATTGCTCTCATTTGGGAAGGAGAGCCCGGTGACACTAAGCGGCTGACTTTTCAGGAGCTTTTCGTTGAAGTATGTAAATTAGCGAACACCTTAAAGAAGCTTGGGTGTAAGAAAGGCGATCGTGTCGCAATTTATTTGCCATTGATCCCGGAAGCGATCACTGCAATGCTTGCTTGTGCGAGAATTGGGGCTATTCACACTGTTATTTTTGGCGGTTTTTCTTCTGAAGCCCTTGAAGATCGTTTAAAAGACGCTGAAGCAAAAGTGTTAATTACAGCCGATGGGAGTTTTCGCAAGGGCATGATTATCCCATTAAAAAATACAGCAGATCAAGCCTTGGCTAAGGCTGAATCTGTCAAACAAGTGCTTGTTGTTAAACGAACAGGCCTTGCCGTTAACATGATGAAAGGTCGAGACATTTGGTATGAGGAGGCGATGGCTGATTCCTCCCCTCACTGTGAGCCAGAATGGATGGATGCTGAAGACCCTCTCTTTATCCTTTATACTTCGGGAACTACTGGAAAACCTAAGGGAATCATCCATACAACAGGCGGTTATTTACTCGGGGCGCAGACGACAATCAATTGGGTGTTTGATGCCAAAGAGAATGATGTCTATTGGTGTACGGCCGATATAGGATGGATTACTGGGCATACTTATGTCACCTATGGGCCATTGTTGAATGGTTTAACAGGGGTGATTTACGAGGGAGGTCCTGAATGGCCAAACCGTTCGCGTTTTTGGAAAATTGTTGAAAAATACAGCGTTACTATTTTTTATACAGCACCTACAGCTATCAGGACTTTCATGAAATGGGGGAGAGAAATCCCTCAAAAACATAACCTGAGATCTTTAAGGTTGCTAGGAACTGTAGGGGAGCCGATTAATCCTGAGGCTTGGATGTGGTATTATGAAAATATTGGTCATTATAAGTGCCCCATTGTAGATACTTGGTGGCAGACTGAAACGGGTAGTATTCTCATCGCTCCATTACCAGGCATCACCCCTTTAAAGCCAGGTTCTGCTACACAGCCTTTACCGGGGATCGATGCTGCCATTTTGAATGATAAAGGTGAAGAAGTTGATAAGGGCTATTTAGCGATTCGGTCACCATGGCCGTCTATGTTACGAGGGCTGTATAAAGATCACGAACGTTATGTGCAGACGTATTGGAGTAAGTGGGGTGGTCGTTATTATTTCACAGGTGACGGGGCTTATAGGGATAAGGATGGCTACCTTTGGCTTTTGGGAAGAGTGGATGATGTGTTAAATGTGGCTGGGCATCGTATTGGAACGATGGAAGTAGAAAGCGCTTTGGTGGACTATCATTTAGTAGCAGAGGCCGCTGTAGTTGGTATTTCTGATGAAATCAAAGGCGAGGCGATTATTGCGTTTGTGATATTAAAAGAAAGGGCCGCTGCTGTCGAAGAGCTGGAAGCTGCTCTGGTTGAACATGTTGTCAAAAAAATTGGTGCTATAGCAAGACCGAAAAAGATTTACTTTACCCGCGATCTTCCAAAAACAAGAAGTGGTAAAATCATGCGTCGCCTCTTACGTGACATTGGTGAAGGTCGTGTGCTTGGGGACGTTTCGACATTAGCTGACATTAGCATTGTTGAGGATCTAAAGTTACAGTATGAGGAAGAAGATTAACTTTAACAAATTCTCATGGCTTTAATTTTAGTAAGAATTGGAAACAAGCCCTGATAAGCAACCCTTTTGTTCGCTTTTTTCATCTCTCTAGTTAATAGCTATTAAATCGCTTAGGGCGTGGTTTTTATTTGTAACGCATCCTTTAAGTAAGATGATTAAGTTGCTATGTTCTTTCTAAAAGCTTTTGAAGATTAAAGTAGAATCTTTTCTTTTCTTCATACTAAGAAAAGCGCGCACTATTTTGCTTACTAGTACTAGTAACTGGTGTGCATTCTATAGAGAATTACCCATGGCAGAATAGCTAAAAAGATTCAATTGGGAAAAATTTGTCTTTGTTGTGAAAGAGGCATCGGATCAATCAAAAATATTCGTTTAAGAAATTGAGGATGAAAAGTGAATGAATGCTAAAAAGGGCGAAGTCAGTAATTCAAAAAGCTATGCTAAATTTTTTGAACATCTGAAACAAGATATCCAGCAGTCGCAGTTAAGAGCAGCTTTATCTGTGACAAAAGAATTAACTAAGCTTTATTGGCGCATTGGCAAAGCTTTGGATGAAAAAGTTAATGAGGAAGGATGGGGAGCGAAGACGATTAGCAAACTAGCCAAAGATTTATCGGTACATTTTCCTGATATCGCCGGCTTCTCTGTTCGTAATCTTCAATATATGCGTAAATTCGCTCTTTTTTACCCGGATTTAAATAGTGCAACAGCTGTTGCACAAATTCCTTGGGGGCACAACATTGCTCTTATAGAAAAAGTTGATAACCTAGAGAAAAGGCTTTGGTACGCTTAACAAACAATTGAAAACGGCTGGAGCAGAAATGTCCTAAATATGTGGATTGAGTCAAATTTATACGAAAGGCAAGGAAATTCGATTACTAACTTTAAAGCAACTCTTTCAGAAATACACTCTGATCTTGCCCAACAAACATTGAAAGACCCTTATAATTTTTCATTTTTAACGCTAGAAAGAAAATTCCGAGAGCGAGAGCTGGAACAAGGGTTAATCGACCACATTCAAAAATTTCTTTTAGAGCTTGGGCAAGGTTTTGCTTTCATAGGTAGACAATATCCTTTAACTATTGGGGATAAGGACTATTTCATAGATTTGTTGTTCTATCATACAAGGCTTAGATGCTATGTGGTAATCGAGCTGAAAGCCGGGGAGTTTGATCCACGAGACGCTGGGCAGATTAATTTTTATCTTTCAGCCGTTGATGATCTGTTGAAACATTCGGAAGATCGACCAACTATAGGGATGATTCTTTGCAAAACAAAAGACAACTTCACTGTGGAATATGCTCTTCGAGATATTAAAAAACCTATTGGAGTATCAGGGTATGAAATCAAGCTGATAGAATCGTTGCCAAAAGAGTATAAAGGCAGTTTACCAACGGTAGAAGAGATTGGGCAGGAGCTCTCCAATGAATAAGAGATTCGAAAAGGTAAATGCAAATTTTAATTATAAGAGAGCGAACATGGATATATCAAAAAAGAAATCCAGAACAAAATGGATATCTATAGAAGCGATTTCTGCCATTTGAACTATTTCACAATATCAAGAGGAGCTAGTCCTTAGAGCTTGTAAAGAAACCCAAAAGCGTAAGACTAGCTTCGCTGCCAATCTCGATGATTTGATATTCAGAGAAGGCATCATCACTGGCAAGAAGATTCGTTGGAATTTCTGAGGCTATACTTATATGTGGTTCTCATTTAATAGGGATTAAAAATCGATATTCCTAGCATGTTGTAATGTTGACCTGCAGTTTGTTTGATTTTCATGTACTTTGGTTTTCTGTCTATACCAAAGAAATCGATGATCCTAGAATGCCTCAACTAAATTCTACAATAAATTAGAAAAATTGGTTTGGCATCATCTTGTGTTGGAACTCGTAAAATGAAGAAAGTAGAAAAATTTCATAGCATCCTAGACAAAGATGTCTTGATTTGCGAGGAAGGTACTCTCGTTTTCAAAAGAGCTATCTAATCATGTAGAAATGATAAAATATTTTATTTCTCCTTATATCAGCGAGCGCATGGCTTGTTTAGAATTACTCACCATTACCTTGGCCATTGAATGTATGTTTGCTACTTAAATTTAATGATTCGTGGAATCATTAAAATGCATATAAGTGGAGCGAGGCTTTCCTTATCTTACCTATTTTAACAGAGGGGAACTTTTCATAAGTCATCAGGTGACGGTGTAGTCCTCGAATCAGAGCGTTTTGATTGCGAAACTCATAAAAACCTGTAAAGCGGGGGTTGTAGGCATCGTAAAAGCGATAGCCTTGATCCGTCAACTGTATAAAGAGGGTGTGGGTACGTTTTTTACTTTTAATTTGAATAATCCCTGCAACATCATTTCTTGGGTGATTAGCAATTATTTCGGCTTTCTTCGCTTTTAAGAACTTTTTGAATCCCTTCTCATCGATTAGGGTAGCTAGATCCAATTTGGCGGAGTATCTCGTACCGTGAGGATGGTCAATTAGGCGTCTTTTAATGAGTTCTTTTAGCTCAGAAAAATTAATTCCTTCTCTATCTGCAACAGCTTTACGTTTCTTTTTTTGGGTTTCTAAATCTTGGTAGATAATACTAAGAATTTGGCAGCGAAAGACAGATTTAACGGATAATTCTGCTAACGCTTCTTTGGAAGATAAATTTTTATCTTTGCAAATTTTTCTAAGCAGGGCAAAAGATTCTCCGCCTGCAAAACCTTGATTGCTAAATGTTCTCCAAAGAAAGTTGTCAGCTTTCGTGTAGCCTTTTAGGAGCAACCAATCCTCAAACCATGTTTCTCCTTTCAGCGAGGAAAGAACTTCGTGGAATTCCTTATGGTTTTTTTGATCTAACCAATGGTCGGAGGAAATCGCAGGGGTAGTGAGGGATGGGTTTGCTGGGTAACCATATTTTTTGATAACGGCCATGACCCCTTGGGTTCCGAAATAGGAAACTCCAGCAAGTAAGCCTCCAGCGACCATGGAGATACATAAGGGGGCGACGCCCCCAAATCCAATACCGACAAAAGCGCCAAAGAGAGCTCCAGCAGTGATGACGGCAAGAACCTTAAAGACCTCGATGGCGACATGAAGGACTTTACGAGTTATGGCTTCTCCCTTAGGTGTGGAGACTTTGTTTTTGAGGTAAGGAACCTTTTTTAAGCCTTTCAAGGCGAAGGAAGAGAGCTTGCCGTTGAAGCTGGTTGCTGCAGGAATACTCATTTTTGCAAAAAACTAATTTTATTAATTTTAAAATAACTATGTTAATTAATTTTTAATATTATCCCAGAACGGGGACATTAAGTCAAATCAGGGCGGAAATCGGATATCCAGGAAAGTTATTTTCCTGATTTTCTGGAAAATGCAGAGGCGTTGAGGAAGAGTTTGCTGGGTAACTCTATTTTTTGATAACGGCCATGACCCATTGAGTTCCGAAATAGGAAACTCCAGCAAGTAAGCCTCCAGCGACCATGGAGATACATAAGGGGGCGATGCCTGCACATCCAATACCGACAAAAGCGCCAAAGAGGGCTCCAGCGGTGATGACGGCAAGAAACTTAAAGACCTCGATGGCGACATAAAGAACTTTACGGGTGGTGGCTTCTCCCTTAGGTGTGGAGACTTTGTTTTTGAGGTAAGGAACCTTTTTTAAGCCTTTCAAGGCGAAGGAAGAGAGCCTGCTATTGAAGCTGTTTGCTGCAGGAATACTCATTTTTTACAAAAAAACTAGTTTTTAATAATTTTAGAACTTACTATATTGTGTAATTTAATTTTAAAAGTAATATTATCTCGGAATGGGGACATTAAGTCAAACTTGGAAAGACATCGAGCGTTCGTTCGCAACAGGAAAAACCGCTAAAATTATTTCCCTGATTCTTTTCCTGCTATTTGGCTTTTTTTGTGTTCGGGCCTGTTCAGCTTATCTTCATTCCCCAGCTGTCGTTTACCGGATCGCTAAAGACCCCACTTGGTATCCCTTAAACCTCTATAGCAAAGAAAGTAACATTACGGCTTTTTCAAATGACCTATTATGGGCAATTGCCAATGATGAGGATCTGAGAGTTGAATTAATTTCTACGAATCCTCAAAACTTTCTCCATATGCTGAATGATCGAGGCGTAGATGCTATTTTATCTTCGATGAACCCGGATCTCATTTCTGAAGGAAGCTATTATTTTTCTGATCCTTACTACAATTTTGGCGCAGTTCTTGTTGTTCCTTCTGACTCTCACATTACTTCTTTGAAGGATCTTGAAAACAAAGTAATTGCTGTTAAAAGAGGGTCTTCGGTGTTATTCAATCTACCCATTGCCGCATCTGTCATTATTACCCCTTATGATAGCCCGACTTTTGTGTTAAATGAACTGATGCAGAATCGGATTGATGCTGTGATCATGGATCAGTTCACAGCTCATCTTTTTCTAAGTGAGTTTTTCCGTAATAAGCTTAAAGTGGCTAGTCTCCCCATCACGATTGAAGGGTTGCGTTTAGTGACAAAGAAAGATGCTAAAGGCGCCTTTCTAATTGAAAAGTTTAACAAGGGTTTAAAAAAACTAAAAGAGAACGGGACTTACGAGCTTCTTCTTAATAAGTGGGATTTAAATTTTAATTCATAAAGACCGCATTAATAAATACGGCATTTATCGTATTGGCTGTAGATATGGCGAATGCTTTCTAAAATTTCGCTATCTATTTCGCATGGCGATAGCTGCCAAATAAACTTACAATAATTTTTTATCGAAATATCCGTTGAAAATTGTCCCATCCCAGCAATGTTATGAAGAACATACTGTTGCCATTTTTCTTGATCATTGTAAAATTCTTCTACCTTCAATTGAGTTTGATAATAGCTTTCAAGATCTAAAAGTGTAAAATAGCGATCAGGGGCCCCTCCGTAGTGACTTTCTAAAAGCTTATGAAAAAGATCACTAAAGGCATAATGTTCGTCATCGTTAATAGCGAATGTACGATCGCGTAAGCTATCTACAGCTTTACGAATACGGTCATTTTTTACATAAATATCTTGTGGGCTATAGCTGCCTGTTTTCTTTAACTCGGAAATTTCGTGAGCCGATGCTCCAAAACTAAAAGGGAACCATTCCTCTCCAATCTGCTCTTTCATCTCAATATTAGCTCCATCATTGGTGCCAATTGTTAACGCTCCGTTAATCGCTAGTTTCATATTTCCTGTTCCGGAGGCCTCATTACCTGCAGTAGAAATTTGCTCTGAAAGATCCGCTGCTGGAATGATCATCTCAGCTCGTGAAACATTATAATTTTCAATAAATACAATTTTCAGCAGCTTAGAAGCGATCGGATCACGATTAACCTTACGTGCAATGCAAGAAATTAGACGGATGATTCCTTTGGCCGTATCGTAGCTTCCCGCAGCTTTGCCACCAAAAATGGCGGTTCGTTTAATGCGGGTTGTGTAGGGATTTTCCAAAATCTCATGATAAAGCATGATCAAATGCAATGCATTCATCAATTGTCTTTTGTATTCATGAATACGCTTAATTTGCACATCAAAAATCGAATTGACGTCAATTAAAGGTGCGGCAAAAGCCTCATGGCCATAGGCATCACGCAGCTTGTTTTCTTTATTGATAAATTCAATGAAGCGTAACTTGTTTTTGCGCTTGATCGTTTGTAGCTTAGATAAAGTATCACTATCATTCGCAAAATCCACCAATCTTCTTATTTGGGGAAAATCTGTGATCCAACCATCACCAATTTTTTGTGAGATAAAGCGAGCAAGCTCAGGATTAGCATGTAAAAGCCAGCGACGTTGAGTCACCCCATTAGTAATGTTGATAAATTTATCAGGGTCTAACTCGGCAAAATCATGAAACACCTCACTTTTTAAAATATGGCTATGAATTTCTGCTACCCCGTTAACTTTATGCGAGCCGACAATAGCAAGATTGGCCATTCTAACCTTGCCCTTTTCAATAATCGACATCCGCTGGACTTTTGGTTCATCTGCCTGATATTTATTCCTGAGGGTATTGCAAAACTCATAATTTAATCGTTCAATAATGCGGCACTGTCTAGGAAGGAGATAGTAAAGCAGGCTTTGATCCCATTGTTCTAATGCCTCGGCTAAAATCGTATGGTTAGTATATCCTGTGACAGCTTGCGTGATTTCTACAGCCATTTTCCATGGAATATCATGCTTTTGAGTGAAGATACGAATCATTTCAGGTACGACAAGAGAAGGATGAGTGTCATTAATTTGAATTCTTACTTTGTCGGCAAAATCGCGCAAGTTTTCATGTGTTGCCATGTATTGGTGAAAAATATCTTGTAGGGAAGAAGCGACAAGAAGGTATTCTTGTTTTAAACGTATTCTTTTACCTGTTTCGTGATGATCACTGGGATATAGCACATCTGTTAATGTTGTATTTTCTGCTGCCTGGTCCAAGCGACCCGCGTTGTAGCGTTGTAGTTGAAAATTGCGAGGGGATTCCTTAGTTGACCACAATCGCAATGTGACAACGGAAAAATTGTGATCTTTAGCATATCCTACAATAGGGATATCATGGGGGAGAGCCCACACTTCTTCATAATTTTTTAAGGACATAATCTCATCCCCATGAATGTTATGCGAAGGGGTTGTTTCACCACAATATTTCACCGTTACCTTGTGCAAGTCCCGGCGAAACTCCCATGGGTATTCATGAATTAACCAGCAGTCAGGAGCTTCAATTTGGACCCCGTCCCATAGTTGCTGCTCAAAAATACCATATTGATAGCGTAGGCCATAAGCCCTTGCTGGGTAGTGGAGAGTGGCTAAAGAATCTAAGAAACAGGAAGCTAGACGGCCTAAGCCACCATTTCCCAGCCCTGGATCTGCTTCTAAGCGTATAATATCTGAAAAGCTTCGATTGAGTTTTTGAAGAACTAAACGTACGATATTAATTGAGGATACATTGGTAATATTATTACTAAGGATTCTTCCTGGAAGATATTCAAGAGAAAGATAATAGAGCCAGCGCACATCCCTTTTCTCATAAGTTCTGGAGCATGCAAGCCAATTAGCCATAATTTCTTCTCTTAAGGAATAAGAAAGAGCACGGTAAAGCTCGTCATTATTAGCTTCATCGGTTGTTTTCCCCATTACCGTAATCAAATAATGGCTTACCTTGTTAAGTAAGATATCCGCCTGTGTTTCAATACTGGCATTTGAGTTCATAGCTCTCTCCTTGAATCCAATGCTGACAATAATCAAAAAATAATATATAGACAAATCGGAAAGAATATTTTTAATTAAAAAGAAAAACAGCAAGCTTAGGTATTTCATGTGGTACTACTTTGCATCGAGAATGATCATGTTGGTTTTTTTCATCACCATGCTTTTCGTTACCCTTACGGCTTATTCTCGTAAGTCGGGAAATACAGGAATTGATATTGCTCATATTCATTTACTTAGAGGCGAAAAAACGCCATGAGTTTATTCTTAACGATGTTACCTGTTTATATGCTAGGGAACCTCCACTGCATGGGGATGTGCGGTCCTCTTGTCATGCTGTTAGGTCAATCTTCTTTTCGGTATTTTTATTTTTTCGGTAGGCTGTTTTCCTTTACTTTGGCTGGTTTAATTGCGGGCGGATTTGGTGCTGTCGTTGGTGTGATATTAAGTGATTTGAATGTGTCCGCCTTGTTAAGCTTGTTTTTTGGTTGCACGATGATATTTCTTGGAATATGCACACTTTTTCATCTTAGCTATCCTGGCCATCATGCAATAGCGCGCTGGCTAGCCCCGTTGAATCAAAAATTAAGCATTAGCTTATTGCAAGAAAAACCTCTTGCTATTTTTTTATTTGGATTTTTTACGATCTTACTGCCGTGCGGACAAACATTAATGGTTTACTCAGCATGTGCGCTTTCTGGAGATCTTATGGTTGGAACAGCAAATGGTTTTGCCTTTGCCCTAATCACAAGTCCTTCTTTATTTGTTGCTATGCAAGCTAAACAAACGCTTCTTTTTGCACGTAAATATTATCACCATCTTGTGGGAGGAGCGGCTCTATTCGTAGGTATTCTTGCTTGTCTAAGGGGGCTGGCTGAATATGACCTCATTCCTCATCTAGTTTTAAACACCCATTACCACATAGTTATTTTCTAATGATAAGAGAACCGCTCATTGCATACGTATTTCGCTGGCTGGCTATTTTGTTTATTCTTGGATTGATGGGGATGTTATACTGGTCATCCTTGCTTGTCGAACAGGATCTAAAGAAGGTTAAGTTTGACCTGGCTGAAATGAATCAGCAGCTAAAAGCAATTCAATTAGCCCCAAAGGATTGGGGTTTAGCTAACCATGAACATAAGCACAAAAGAAAAAGTCTGATAGACCCATCCCTTCCTAATTTAATGACACAGGATGACTTTTATACTAAGAAATTGCCTCAGTTGATAGGCGAAAACTTTATACCACATGGAACCAAGCGAGCTTCTAATATCGGTAAGCCTGAAAATCTTCATCCTTTTGCAGGGTGGGGTTTTGTGCAAGAGTGGATTGGTGAATGTTCGGTTGCAGTTGGACGTTATCATGTTGGTAAGTATGAAGCGGTTGCCCCTTACATGGCATTAAAGGTGGAAGAGCGGTATCCGGAAGATAGCACCGTTCCTGAATATTGGATTCATTTAAGGGATGATGTTTTTTGGCAACCTTTAGAGCAACGTTGGTTTCAAAACAACGTCGTGCTTGATCATCATTTCCTGCAAAAACATCCAGTGACTGCACATGATTTTCGCTTTTTCTATCTTGCGTGTATGAATCCTTTCATCAGTGACAATCTAGCTGTCTCGATGCGTACCCATTTTAATGATTTAGAGGAGTTTAGGGTTGTCGATGATTATACTTTTGTTTTGCGATGGAAAATCTATCCGACAAAAGACGATACAGGCGAGGTTCAATGGCGGAGTAAATATTTCACTAAGAAACTCATGTTTAGTTTACGTCCTTTAGCTAGTTTTGTTTATCAATATTTGCCTAACGGCCATAAAATCATTGAAGAGGATGCTCAAGGGACTGCTTACCAGTACAATTCAATTTGGGCACAGTATTTTGCTAATCACTGGGCTAAGCATATTATTCCAAGCTGTGGGGCGTGGCTGTTCGATGGCATTAGCGATAAAGCTATCTGTTTTCGACGCAATCCCGAACATTTTGAACCCTTAGAAGTATTATTTGAAAAATATGAAGTGCAATTCAAAGAGTCTACAGAAAATGCCTGGCAAGAATTTAAGTCGGGTGGTTTAGATTACCTTTTAATCCGTCCTGATAATGTTTTGGAGTTAGAGACTTTTTTAGATTCTGCGATGTACCAAGTTCAATCGAATAAAAATCTTGCTATAAAAACTCTTGATTATGTCGATCGATCTTATAGCTATATCGGTTGGAATCAAAAAAATCCTCTTTTTTCCCATAAAAAAGTTCGCCAAGCTTTGACTTATGCCATTGATCGTAAAAGAATCATTAAAAACGACTTACGAGGAAGAGGCATTGAAACAAACGGTACTTTTTCCCCTTTTTCTCCAAGTTATGACCGCTCGATTGAACCTTTGCCTTATGATGTTGAGATGGCCAAAAAGCTTTTAGAGGAAGAGGGATGGTATGATAGCGATGGAGATGGCATCCTAAGAAAAGAAATTGGAGGACAAAAGATTCCTTTTGAATTTACTTTAATTTATTTTTCAAAAATATCTTACGTTAAGTCTATTGTTGATTCTCTAGTGACCTCCTTGAAGGAAATCGGGGTTAGATGCAATCCAAGAGGTGTTGACGTAGCAGATTTATCAGCTATTTTTGATGAAAAAAATTTTGATGCTTATCTATTAGCTTGGTCCTTGGCCGATCCCCCAGAAGATCCTAGGGCTTTATGGCATTCTTCGTTTGCGAAAGAAAAAGGGTCTAGCAATGCGATTGGCTTTGTCAACAAAGAAATTGATCGCATTATTGATGCCCTTGATTTTGAATATGATCCAGAAAAGCGTCTTCAACTTTATCATGAATTCGATCGCATTTTATACGATGAAATGCCTTATACATTTTTATATGTGCCTAAGCTTGTACTCGCTTATCGGGAATACTTACAAAATGTTTTTATCCCCGCAGAGAGGCAGGATCTGATCCCTGGAGCTAATATGGCAGAGCCAAATCCTAATTTATTTTGGACTAAGAGGTCGAGTTGATGCTGTCTTACTTGCTTAGAAGATTAGCATTATTACCTCTGACAGTTTTTTGTATTATTCTCGTAAATTTTATTATTATTAACCTGGCCCCAGGTGATCCAGTTTCTATCACAGAGCAATCTGCTGATGGAGGATTAATGAAAAAAAGCGATACAACAGTTGCTTTTGGGAGCGATACAAGATACTTACAATTTAGAGAATATTATGGACTTACTTTACCTATTGTTTTTAATGCTTGGCCATGGATGTCTTTAAAAAAGGTGGAGTTAACGCTTTGGCAAATCGAGCATCGGCGTCTCTTTCCCGGTCAAGAAGAAATGTCGGTTAAGGATTATGACCAATTGCGCATTAAATTTGGTGATCAGGCAAGGTTTATCATGCCACACCTTCTTACCGTGATCCAGCAGTCTTCAATGAACAAGGGTATGCGCATGTTGGCCTCAAAGTTTTTTGCTAGAGGGGGTTATCGTCAAGGAGATGTAAGCCCGACAATGTCATTTGAACAAAGAATAAAGAATAAGAAAATTGCTGATGATAATCAGTTGTTGATGAACCTTGTGATCAAACCGAGTGATTCAGAAGAAGAGGTCCAGAAGAAAGTAGCAGGGATGACAACCTGGTATCAGCAGAACGAGCAGTTTTATGATTTCAATCCTTCTTTGCGAACTAAGATTAGACAATTTTTTTTCGATACACGCTTTGCTCGTTATTTTAAACGAGTACTTACCCTTGATTTCGGCACCTTGAGGAATGACAGTAACAAAACTGTCATCAGTGAGGTTTCGAAACGTTTTAAGTATTCACTTACCCTTTCCATCCTCCCTATGGTGGTTACATTTTTTCTATGCCAATTTTTTGGCTTTTTGATGGCCTATTATCAAAGAGGGATTATTGATTTATCGCTAAATTTTTTGTTCCTCATCTTATTCGCATTGCCGGTGTTTGTTGTAGGGCCATTTTTAATCGAAAAGATTGCCCTTAATCATACTTTTCCTTTTACCCAAATTCCTATTCCTTTTAGTGGTTTTACAAGTCCAGAGGGCCTCTATAGCCAAATGACAAGTGCTCAAAGGCTTTTTGACACTATTCAACACATCGCTCTACCTCTCATCGCTGTTTTTTATGGAGGATTTGCTGCTGAATCGCGTTTGTCAAGAACAGCTATTTTAGAAGTTTTGCGGCAGGACTTTGTTCGTACAGCTTATGCGAAAGGGGTACCTAGAAGCTCGATCCTTGTTAAGCATGTGGGAAGGAATGCTGCGATTACGATTACAACTTCTTTAGCTGGATCATTGGGAGTTGTTCTAGGGGGCTCTTTGATCATCGAAACTCTTTTTGAAATTAATGGATTTGGTAAATTTTTTTATGAGGCGATTATCAATCGAGATTATAATGTCATTATGTTTTCGGCTCTGGCTGGCTCATTTTTGACATTGCTAGGTTATTTAATCGCAGATCTGCTTTATACGATCTTGGATCCAAGAGTGACTTTGGATTAAAAATGAAAAAGTTCTGAGTGGGAGTTTATCCTTTCTAAGACAAGCACTTGTTCTTTCCTATCGATACGATAAATCAGAAGAACATCAGGTTTGATATGGCATTCCTTCGAGCCCTCCCATTCTCCAGATAAGGGATGATTGCAATATTTCGGATCAAGTTCTTGAACTTCGACAAGATGTTGTAGGACTTTATCGAGTTCTACAATCACGGGCTGATTGTGATGAAATTTTTTTAAGTCTCTTTTAAAGCTACTGACGATCCTAGTTTTTAACATGATGACTCAATTCCATCGCATGCCAAAACTCAGCAAGAGAATGAAATAAATCACCGTTTCCTTGCCTTGACTCTTTTAAAGCTTGTCTGGTACTGTCATTAAGATCATGTAACCCATCACAGTGGGGCAAAGAACAGGAGCGCTTCGGTCGATGTTTTTTTGCCATGCGAAGAAGGTATTGGCTTAGTTCCTGGCCTTCCTTAAAAAGTTTTTTTGCTTTCTTCATCTTATTTCTCCTCTGCTTTCTTCTCTATAGCTTGAATAACTAACAAGATACAAGAGTAATAATGGAAATTTGAAAGATGGTGATGGAAGGAAGGCTTAAGAGAGGGTTAACCCTCTCTTAAGGATGACGAAATTAAGCACTGTTGTCTAAAATAGTAGGTTCGTTCTCAAGGTTGATATCTTGAATCCTAAAGGGATCATTTAAGTTTTGTGGCATGGGGATTTCATCATCGTCATCATCATCATTCCAATATTCAGTTAAATACATAGCTAACCTTTGATAAATGGTATTGCCTTTTCAATAGGCAAGTTTTAAAATCTTGGTTCAATCTTTTAAAGATTGCCTCTTTTTGTATGGAAATTGGTAATAAATAGCAACCCTTGTTTAAAAAAAAATTACAACTTCTTCCTTAATATTTAAATGAAGTGAATATTTTGCAAAGGTGTGTTGTATGGTTCAATAAGGTAAACCTATGAAATCTAAATTTTTATTGTTTTTAGGAATTAGTGCAATTGCTTTTACATTGAAAGGGATTTATTCGATTTATCAATTCACCAACGATTTCAAAGTAGAATATATTACAACCCATCTCACTTATCACCCAGAATGGGATATTCCTGGGCAGCCTTCCTTTAATGAACTCAAACCTCTTTTTATTAAACCTTTTAAATATTTAGGAAAAGGAGGACAAGCTTACGCCTTTGAAAGTGACGATGGGAAGTATGTGTTGAAATTTGTAAAATTTAAATTTTTACAACCAAGGCTCAAGCATCAACTCATCTCTTGGATTCCTTTTTTTGAAGATTGGAGTATTAATGAACGAGAGCGCCGTCTTAGAAAATTTAATGATTTTTATTTAGGATACAAACAGGCTTTTGATATCAACCGCTTAAATAGCGGCCTTGTTTATCTTCATTTCAATCCCACATTTAGTCGATTTGGTTCTGTTGAGCTCATTGATCGCAAGGGATTAAAGCATCTAGTAGATCTTGATCAAACCATCTTCATTCTTCAAAAAAAAGGAGAAATGCTTAACGATCTTCTCACTCGCTTGTTACAACAAGGAGACATAAAGACAGCAAAAGCAAAAATTAAAGCGATGCTTGAGATGTATGTGCATCATTATAAAATGGGGCTTCACGATTTAGGATATGGCGTTATTCATAATACAGGTTTCGTAGAGGATTTACCCATTCATGTCGATTTAGGAAAAATGACTTGGGATGAGGAAATTACTATTCCCAAAAACTACCACGCGGATTTACACATTGTTGCTGGTAAAATTAAAGAATGGATGAGCCATTTTTATCCTGCGCTTGCTCAAGAATTTCATCAATTTATTGATCAAGAGGTGTCTTTGTTAACAGAAGCCTCGTAACAATTACTTGTCAGCTATTTTTATAATCAGTAATGTAGAGGTACTATAAACCTTTGCTTTGAGAACAGAGCATTATCTCTACCAAACTTAATGAGTGAAAAACATGTCGATGCCTATTGGCATTCCTTATATAAGCAATTTTGTAAAAATCCATTAGGCCGAGTAGGCTTTTACCTCGTCCTGCTTTTCTGCTTTCTTGGTATTTATGCTCCTTTTTTTGCCTCCAGTAAGCCCTTTTTAGTAAAGTTCGATGGGACTTGGTACTTTCCATTTTTCCGATATTTAGTTTTTTCAGGTTTCTATACAAAGAAGCTAGATATTTTTTTTAATTTACTCATGTTTTCTTTGCCTATAGGTCTTGCGGGTTATTGGATCATTAAAAA
Organism: Parachlamydiaceae bacterium HS-T3; assembly: GCA_000829755.1. Lineage (GTDB taxonomy): Bacteria > Chlamydiota > Chlamydiia > Chlamydiales > Parachlamydiaceae > HS-T3. Next base: position 75,306 of record BBPT01000023.1, on the reverse strand, counting down.
TCGGCGTGTTTTTAAATTCTTTTTAGCAATTGTCGCTACTGCCCAACTTCTTTTGTTTTTTTTGTTTTCCTTTTTCTATTTATCCGATCCTGCGAGTGATCCTGTTCTTGCTGAGCAAAGGCAAGAAGCCATCCAAAAAAGAATAATGGCAAAAAAGCAATTATCATTAATCCCTGAGCAGATGCAAGAAGATTGGCATTTTGATCTTAGGTTTATGAATCAATATGCCAAGCTAAATACGGTGCTACGATATGTTCAACGTAAGCGGCACCATACGATTTTAGAGAAATACGCACAAGGTTATATTAAAAAATATGGTTCTCTTCCAACTTTATGGCAAATGGACCAAGACCGCTCTCTTACACAAATTCAGCTGTTAGAAAATAAGCTTGATCAGATGCTAGATAGTGCTAATCTAGCTTTTCAGAAAATTGGCTTATACCTTGAAGCCTGTCAATCTCTTCGAACGTTTTATCAGGAGATAGGTTGCCATAATCCTGCTCTAATTCCAGCAGAAGAAAAAAAAGAATTACTAAAAGCACAACAAACCCTTCAGGACTTCAATAAGACTAAGGAAAGGTTAGATTATTATCGGCAGCGACGAGAATGGTTAGAAAAAAACACTCAAAAAATTGAATATCTCTGGTTGCCCATTATTCCTTTTCATTGGGAAGATGATGCCGGTGGCGATCAGCGTTTAAATCAATATCTTCCTTGGTGGGAGCTTACAAGAAGTAATCGTAAAGATTTAATGGCAGCATTAATTTTTGGAATTAGGATTTCTCTTGTTGTAGGGTTTTTAGCTGTCGCTTTAGCAGCATTGATTGGTGTGCCAATAGGGGCTCTTGCTGGCTTTTATGGGGGTAAGTTTGATATTGTGATTAGCCGGCTGTTAGAGATTTGGGAATCAATGCCCACCTTCTTTATGCTTCTTTTAGTTATAGCAATCACGCAAAGCAAATCTATCTTTATTGTCATTACTGTGATTGGGTTATTTGCATGGCCAGTCTTTAGCCGTTATACGAGAGGAGAATTTTTTAAACAGAGGAATCTACCCTATGTTGAGGCTTCAAAGACCTTAGGATTTAGCCCCCTGTCGATCATTTTTAAAGACATCCTTCCCAATGCAATTCCTCCCTTGCTGACCCTTTTGCCTTTTGCTATCATGGGTGCTATAACAAGTGAAGCTGGGCTTTCTTTTTTGGGCTTAGGAGAAGAGGGATCGTGCTCATGGGGAGTACTTATGGATGAAGGTAGAAGGGGTTTCCCATCTGAAGCCTACTTACTATGGCCTCCAGCAATTGCTCTCACTATTTTACTTGTCTCTATAGCTCTAGTTGGAGATGCCTTGCGAGATGCCCTGGATCCAAAATTGAAAAGATAAGGTAACGAATGAAGCACCTATTAATCATTTTTGCTTTAGTACTGTCAATTGTGCAGCTACAAGCAGAAGAAGCCAATGGCGTCGTTTTTTCTCTTAAAGACGATAACAAAATGTGGAAAATTGGTTCGGAATATCGAGTCGATAGTCAGCAGATCATCCAATATATTCCTGAGTCCGAAACAATTTATAACTGGAAGGAGCTACTAACTATCCAAACGATAGAAAATGCCCGTATTGATCCAATGAATGTTTTCCAGCTTCTTTTAAAGGAATTGGAGAATATTGGTAGCGGAAAAGATTTGATCGGTCACCGAATTATCAGCAATAATGATAAAGGGGTATTGGCTGAATGGTGGATTGATCAGCAATCTCCTAATGATCAGCATGAATGGATTCGCATTTTTAATGCCGGCAGTTCCACTGCGATTATGCGCTACACCACAAAAAGAACAGATAAGTTAGAGCAGGTTGAAAAAATTTGGATCCCAATTCTAACTCAAGCCTACTATAAACCCCTCATGAGATTCGAAAATTTCTATCGCGACGTTTACTACCCATAACTGATTGGGCAAGGAACTTTCTCCTTGCCTGCCTGCGAAAACAGCATTGTGATGTTTTTCTATTTCCTAATAGTGTAACATGTTTTAACTTCTTAATAAGAACATAATATGTGTTATGATTAGTTATAAGTATGGTTGCGACTTAGTTTTTACAAAATTAGTTGATAAAATAGTAAAATATGAGAGTCAATCAATAAGAAGAATTGATGGGGCTACGTGGCGGATTCAATATCTTAAAAATGATCGACTCATCGATAAACAGTATCATGCGACTAATATCCGCTTTTCTGCTATTCATTTAAAAATGAAAAGAGTTTCCCACCGATTTAAAATGATGATGGGAAAATTCTGTCTATTTAAAAAATACCGATATGACTTTAGGGTTGCCTTAAGCCTAATTAAGAATATTGATGCCAAAACCCTCCAGAGGGAGTCCCTCAACCAGGAGATTGTTTCGAAGAGAGAGGAAATTCGTGATATTCAATCAAGCCTTCATAAATTACAAGATAAGGTACGCTCCTATCAAGGTCAGTTAAGGGACAATGAGCTAGCCCTGCAAAATCAAGAAAAGAAGATAGAAAGCTATGATTCAGAGAAAAAAGAAGTTCTTAACCGTTTAGCCTCTCTAAAAGAATTACCTGAATTATTAAAAATCTATTATCAATATCAATCTACCACAAGCTGGCTGACCAAGCTTGTCTATCCTTCAAGTCGGGAACATTTAAGAGAGCAGTTATTAAGCTTAGTTCCAAGCCTTCTTTTTAAAGAGCTAGCACAGGATTTGAAAATAACAAAAGAGGCTGTTAATCAGCTTGCCCTTTATAAAAAGCAATTGAATGACCGAATTCATACATGTGCACAGAAAATCCAGGATTTGCTAACCCAAAAAGAGTTAATCAATGATTCGGTGCTTTCCTGCCAGGTAAAGATAGAAGAAGTCTCCGACTTAAAAAAAGACGTAGAATTCAAACTAGAAGAACTTGAAAAAAGCAGGGACGAACTGGGAGTTGAAGTTGAGGAGGAACAATCGAGCACTAAGGTCACAGAGGATGAGCGTTCATTACTAGAAAGCTCCGCAAAAACCGCCAACACTAAGAATCCTTTGAGTCATAAAGATCCCTTTGAAATCGCACGTTGTGTGCTAGCTCGATTAAGCACTTCTCCTAGGAGCAGCCAACAGATAGCGACATACTTAGGAAAGAAAACACATGAAGTACAACATCGAATAGTGACTATTCAAAAAAACTGGCAGGAGCTTGTAAAGCTTTCTCCTTCTGCGAATAAGAAAAAAGTTTTTGCCGGAGCGAAGCGTCTATCATCCCTACATAAATCGATCACACTCCCAGCTCCTCGATTAATCGAATTCTTTAAACAAGTTGACTTAGCTACGTTAGCGCAGTACCCAGCCAAAGATCTTACAAGCGTTTTGCTGCTTAAAAAAGAGCCTTCGACAGAACTTGAAATTCAGTTAAAAGAATGCTTCACGCCTTGGATAGAAAGTCTATTATCCAGCGCTATTGAGCATCTAGAAGATCCCACAGCTTTATTTTTTTCAAACAAAGAAAAAACTGGATCTTTGAATAAACTTAAAAGAAAAGTTTCTCTTTTTAATAAGGCATTATTTAAAAAAACAGTAGCACGTGCTGCTATCTCATATTATATTGAAAGCTTAATAGATAAATTTAGTGCAAAGACCGCCTCTTCAGCATTTAAGCAAGAATGCGTTTGGTTTGCCCTATCCTTTTTTGATCAATTTTTTGAAGTTCGATCGATTGAAAGTTTTTTAAAAGTAGTGATTAAAGTACTGAGTCTTGCAATCTTTTTTTGTGAAACAAGGGAAAAAATACGATCTTTAGAAAGCACTTTCGAGAATACATTAGATAGTCCTCAAAGAGAAAAAAAGGGAAGACAGCTAAAAGCCTTGAAAGAGTCTTCGACAGAAAGGTTATATCAATTGGCTGAAGAGACATTTCTATTGGTGAATATCTTTTTACAAGAGCAACTTACTATTGCTTTAAGTCATCCTTTAGAAAAAACATATGTTCAAAACTTTTTGGATAAAATCCACTCCATCGAATGGGATATCCATAATAAAGATTTTTTGGGACAGTTTTGGGAAGGTTTGGTTGAATCATTGTTACAGGGAATGGAAGACCCAGAAGAAAAAATTAGTTAAGTAATTAATTAATTTGATTTTGTTAATTAAGTGGTTTTAATTATTTCTTTATTTAAACTATTAATCATGATATCATATTTTCATGATTAATATTTCTATTTATGGAAAAGATCCATTTTACACGAAACTAATCGATAGAGCAATTAAGCATTATCCTAAGGTTACAATCGAGAAACAGGATGAGGTAACATGGGTTTTCAAATATCAAAATAAGCTTAAGTCCTACTCAAGTGAGGCGGGGACTCGGGTACGTCTGCTTAAATTAAAAAAGCTTTCCCATAAAATCAAATTTCTCTTAGGAAAAATCGGTCTTTTTAAAGAGTATAGAGCAAAATTTAAAGAAACGATCAAGCGACTATCCGAGCTTCAAGGACAGCCTAAAATAAGTGATGAACCTAAATTAAGTGACATAGAAGTTCTCTTAAATCAGAGCTCGGAAGAGTTGATATCAAAACTTACTCATGAAAAAGATAAGCTACAGGGGCGTTTAACTAGAGTAAAAAACAAGCTCGATTGCCTTGTTTCCCAGCAAGACGATGCTTTACGAGAAATTAAACGAAACGAAGAGAGCATTGAGACCGAGCAACAGCGGCAGAATGAGCTTGTAATGGAGTTAACTCGCCTGAATGAGCAACATTTGGCATTAGATGAAGCAAAAACGAAAATTTGCCACTACTATGAAAAAAAAAGAAACCAAAATTGGTTTACTGCAAGTGACAAGAAACATGAATTAAACACTATTCGTGACGAGTTATCAAAAATTCTTAATGCGACGTTAAACAATCAGGAAGAGGATTTAGCTATTCTTGATGAAAAAATGGCTTTGTTAAATGAAGCGATAGAGATTCTTAAAAAAAGCATTGAGGCGAGCTGTTCTAACATTCACCGTTACACTGCAAAAAAAGAGGATTTAGGCGCTAAAGTAGCTATTTTTGAAAAACGTATTGGTGGCAAGAAAGCAAAAGAACAAGAGCTGAAGCAGCATTTAGAAGAAATCGCAGAAGGAATGGGTGAATTATTAGAAGACGAGGCAGATCCTTCTGAAAAATCTGAAGCTTCTGGAGACGTTGTTGAAAGCGAAGTTTCTCTTTTTGAATCGCCAGAGGTTGATTTGGACCAGGATCCTGAGCCCGTAAATTCGATTAATGAAGAAGAATTTTTAAAGAGAATTACTCTGCCAAATCTGCTAAATAAGCAGACAATACCAAATTTTATAGTCAATCCTTCAGAAGTAGCGGCGGTGGTATTGAAAAGTCTTGTTCAAAGGCCTTCATTGATTCGAAAATTAGCTCAATATCTCAAGGTTAAGCCAGCTACCATGACAACTAAGATTGAAGGATTGAATGTTGTTTGGAATAATGAATCGGCCTGGAATGAGTTAGACACTGATGAACGACGCTCTCTTCAGATTCAGCAAGCTCTTGATAAGCTCCATCAAGATCCTCTTTTTCATCGCTATGCTGTATTACCCCTACCTGGAATTATTGGTTTTTTAAAAAAAATCGAACCAAAAGAAATTTTAGAGAGAACTCCAGAACAAATTTTAAATATTTTGCTATCTAGAAAGGAACCGAGCTCTCCTTTTGAACAACATATCAAAAACTATCTCGGCCCCTGGTGTGATGAAGCATTTAAGAATGTGATTGATGATGCTTTTTCAGTTGAACCTCCCTCAGTAAAAGAAAAAGAGGTGCTTGAAAAAGCCCTATTTGCAGCAAAATTTTTTATAAAAATGCCGGGTAAAAAATTAATCGTGCGTAAGTTTTTGTTAAGTTCATTAGAAAAATCCTTGGCTGGCTATTTGAATACTCAAAGGAATGCAGCCTCCTTGTCCAGCTTAAAAACAGATAGTTTATGGTTTGCTCAAATTTCTTATAATCGTTTTTTTGATCAGCGATCTATAGATGTTTTTGTCAAGCTGGCCATTAAGGTATTGGCTCTTGATCTTTTTTCTATCGAATCCATCCTTGAATTGCAGAAACAAGCTGGAGCATTAGAGCGGTTGCAAAAGCAAAGAGTTTCTGAGGTAGAGGTTCAAAAAAAGATAAGAGAAATTAAGAACCTAAAAGAACACTTAAAAGAAAAGGCGAATCAAAGAACAGAAGAGATCCTGTATGCACTCATACATATTGTCCAAGATCAATTGCGCATCCTGTTAAACACTCCCTTCGAAAATGAATGTATTGAGGGTTTACTAAGACATGTGCGTTCTTTCCAATGGGATACGAGCCACTTAGATCTGTTAAGCCAAGTTTGGCGGGGCCTTATACTTCCCTTCTTATTGGAATTAATAGAGGAGTCAGAGTCCAAATAAGGGTGCGATGAGGGTAAAAACAAGAATGGCCATGATAGCGCCTGCAGGTACAGTAACGACCCAGGATGCGACGATATCCCTCATCATTCCGAGATTCAAGGCTCCAATTCCCCTAGCAAGCCCTACGCCTATAACGGCGCCAATGAGGGTATGGGTGGTAGAGATAGGGAGGCCTAATCTAGAAGCGATAAGAACTGTAAAGGCTGCACCGAATTCGGCAGCAAATCCCCTTGTCGGTGTAAGTTCAGTAATTTTCTTGCCTACAGTTTCAATTACCCTCCATCCCCAGGTGGCAAGGCCTATCACAATGCCGAAGCCACCCAGAGCAAGAGCCCAAGATGGCACGTCTGTTTTTACTGCGGTTAATCCCGTTTGAAGGATTGTAATTGAGGCAGAAACAGGCCCAATCGCATTAGCAACATCATTGGCCCCATGAGAAAAAGCCATTAAACAGGCGCTGATGACTTGAAGCCAAGCAAACATTTTTTCAATAGTAGAAAATTCTTCACTCGTTTTCTCATACTCTTCTGGGTTAATCAAAGAAGCTGAGGTGTGATCTAAATCATCTACAATGGAAGAAATGCGCATGGTCATTTCTCCTTGAGATAGGGAATGAGCACGCGATAGGGCTTTTTTAGCTTTTTCTAGTTGGATAGATAATTCTGGGGAAAACTGGCTGGAATGGTGAAGGATTTGTGTGTTTAAAGTTTGCTTTTTGGCAAAAAAGGAGGCAGCAATAAAAGATAAAAAGCCGATGGAACAACATGCTAATAATAGTAAGAGAATGTGTTCGCTAAGCGATTGATTGTCAACGCTCTGTAGCAAGATAAAGCTAAGCATAGCCATTACCAAAAAGGTAATTCGAGGCATGGTTTTTTTTGCGGACTCTAAAGGAGTGCTATGATAGAAAATTCTTTTTCTTAGGTAGGTAAATAGAGAAAAAGAAATAAGTCCTCCTAAAAATGGGGAAAGAATCCAACTAACAGCGATCGAGTAAACCTGATCCCAGTAGATCGCATGTGTTGCATCATTAAGGAGCCCAAAACCAACCAGCGCCCCGATGATCGTATGGGTAGCAGAAACGGGCCATCCAAAGTAAGAAGCGATTTGAAGCCAAAGTCCTGTCCCGATGAGTGCCGCTAGCATTCCAAGTACAAGGATTCTTGGGTTATGGGCAAAATAATCAGGGTTAAGAATGCCACCTTGAATCGTTTCAGAAACGTGAGAACCAAAGAAGAAAGCGCCGCAAAATTCCAAAATGGCTGCAATAACGATCGCTTGCTTAAGGTGAAGGGCTCCTGAGCCAACAGAAGTACCCATTGCATTAGCAACATCATTGGCTCCAATGTTCCAAGCCATGTAAAAGCCTGCAATGAGGATAGTAAAAATTAGGATTGAGTCTGGGGTCATTCTTTTTTACTTTAATTCTAGTGTCAAGCGGATGCGATTAGCTAACCTTTCTGATAAATAGGATAATGCGCCAATGGTTTCAAAAACGCGTTGCCATAGAATAAAGGTTCCGGGAGTAAAGTTTTCCTCATGGGCATAGACATTTTTTAATAAGCTGCGAGCAATTCTACCTTCTTCCTGATTTTTATAAACCACATTTTCTACCATATTTTTGACTTTTTCTGCCTCGATGCCTCCAAACGAGGATTCTAGTAGCTCGTGGAGCTCCTTTATGATCTCTTTGGCACCGTCAAACGTTTCTATAGCCTTAGTCAAAAATTGATCAAAAACAGCTTGGCTTTCTTGTGGTAAAGATAGGGGTTTGATAGAAACTAGAAGACCTAAAGTATCAGTTTTAGCGGCAATTTTACTTTGGATAGCTAGAATTTCTAACAAGCTTGCACGATCCAGCGCAAGAAAAAGACTTTTAGGTAGGTGATTGCGAATGTCATTTTTTGTAAGATCAGCTTGTTGTTTTAGCTCCTCAATTTTGGCTGATAACTCGTTAACTCGTTGGATTTCTTGCTTTTGAACGGCCTCGAAAAGTGAGGGGAGGAGGCGCACACATTGCGAAACTTTTTCCATATGGGATTGCAAAGGAGCAAAAGGTGAACGTCCAAAAAGTTTAAGGATTGTAAGCATAGCTTCCTCCAAATAAATTACGATCGTAGGGAGTCATTCGAGCGACAGTGCTCGTTAAGTTTAGCATGATAAGAATTCTCATTAAATAAAAGACATAATTCGAGTATGATAAACACTCGTGGCTCAAATTGGAGGAACAAGGGGATGGCAAAGCTAATTTTAATGCGTCATGGCGAATCCATGTGGAATAAGCTTAATTACTTTACTGGCTGGGTAGATGTCCCGCTTTCGGAAAAGGGAGTGATGGAGGCCTTTGAAGGAGGAAAAAAAATTAGGGAGATTCCCATTGATGTTATCTTTACCTCCACATTGATACGTGCTCAGCAGACAGCCGTGATTGCAATGACTCAACACCAATCAGGAAAAGTTCCTGTGATTGTTCATGAAAATGAGGGGCGGCTGAGCCAGCTAGCTATTATCCATGGTCAAGAAGCTAAAGCAATGATGATCCCCGTTTATCGCTCTTGGCAACTTAATGAAAGAATGTATGGGGATTTACAAGGATTGGATAAAAGAGAAACAGCTAGTCGTTTTGGAGATGAGCAGGTTCATATTTGGCGTAGAAGCTTTGATGTGGCTCCTCCCGAAGGTGAGAGCTTAGAAAAAACAGCCGCTAGAACAATCCCTTATTTTAACGAAACTATTTTACCCTTTATTAAAAATAATAAAAATGTCTTCATTGCTGCTCATGGTAACTCTTTAAGATCTATTATTATGGAGCTGGATGGGCTAACTCGTGAAGAAATTGTTCGATTGGAACTCACTCTAGGCGAGCCAGTTATCTATGACTATGTGGAAGATAAATTTATAAAGACATTATTGTGAATAACCATTCTATTTATTTGGATAACAGTACAACAACGCGACCTTCAGGGGAAGCGATTAGCAAGATGCTGAGTTATTATTCTGATAAATGGGGGTGTTTTTCTGCGCCTCATAAAATGGGGACGGATCTTTATCCTGCCATTTATGAAAGCTTAAGGAATATTTATCAGTTATTAGGTGCGAAGGAAAAAGATAATCTTGTGATCACCTCATCGGGTGCAGAAGCTATTAATCATGCTATTTTAGCCACTTACCAAGATGTGACTTTATCAACCGGAAAAAATCATTTTATTACTTCGAATATCGATGAAGCTCCTGCATTACTTTCATTGAATCGCCTTGATCAATTTGGTTGTTCAACCTCTGTGGTCAAAGCTAGTCAAAATGGCTTTGTATCTGCGCAGGCGATTTCAGAGGCGATTTCTCCGCGAACTGCATTGATTGTTTTATCCTATGCTAATGGATTAACGGGCGTCATTAACCCTATTCATGATATCATTGCTCTTTGCAAGTTGCGGGGAATTAGATTGTTGCTCGACTTGACCCATGTTTTAGGGAAGTTGCTTATTGATCTAGAGGGATTAGAAATTGACTTTGCCTCATTCAATGGAGACCATTTACATGCCCCCAAAGGGACAGGTGGGCTGTTTATTCGAGAATCTCTCAAATGCAGCCCCTTTATTGTAGGAGGAATCGAGCAAGCTGGCTTAAGAGCTGGGGCTTTAAATGTTCCGGCTTTAGTAGGTCTTGGCGAAGCAGCAAAGGAAATGTTAGCGGCAAGGGACTATCTTTGCACCGAAATTGCGCGTGTTAAGACGATCTTTGAGTTAGAAATAACTAGACGCATTCCTGAAGCGATCATTTTATTTGAAAACGAAGAAAGGCTTCCTCACATTACGGCCATTGCTTTCCCTGGCGTGACAAGTGAGGCCATGCTCTTCTTGCTCAATCAAAAAGGCGTTTATGCTAGCATGGGTGGAGGCAGCCAACAACAAATTGGCTATTTATTGGAAGCTTGTCATGTGGATCATTCTTTGGCTAATTGTGCGTTAAGCTTTAGCTTTTCTCGAGAAACAACAGAAGAAGAGATTGAAAGAGCCTTGACAATTATCGAACAATGCTACGCTAAATTGCGTAGGACATCAGCAGAAATCATACCAAAAAGAATTTAATGGGACTTGAACAATTAACACATCCATTTCCATGGAGCCAATATAGCAAGCGTTTGATCTCTAAAATTGAAAATCCGCGTTCCGTTGGAGTTTTTACGAAAGAGAATGCTGAAGAACGAGGGATGCGTCTTGCAGAAGGGATGGATGGCTTGATTGAAAATGGCAATGTTGTTTTCTTTTATTGGCTTGTTGATAAAGAAGATGGCATGATTGTTGATGTAAAGTTTCAGGCATTTGGGCAAACAGCTTTGATAGGGGCAGCAGAGGCAGCCTCTGAGTTGTTAGTAGGGAAAAACTATGATCAAGCTTTGCGAGTCACTGCCGATTTAATCGATAAGGAAGTACGAGATAAAGAAAGTGAACCGGCTTTCCCTAAAGAAACCTATCCTCATTTAAATCTCGTGCTTGGTGCTATTGAAGATGCTAGTCAAAAATGCCGCGATTTACCTCTTGCTGAAAGCTATATTGCACCACCAGTGCCAAGAGATATTGGTGAAATCCTCGAGGGAGGATACCCCGGTTGGCTTGAATTACCACTTAAGAAGAAACTTGCTGTAATCGAAGAAGTTTTAGATCGTGATATAAGACCTTATATCGCTCTTGATGCAGGCGGCGTAGAGGTTTTAAACCTTATTAATGATCGAGAAGTTGTCATTACCTATCAAGGATCTTGTACTTCTTGCTACTCCTCAATTGGAACAACTCTTTCTTATATTCAGCAAGTTTTGAGGGCAAAGGTATTCCCTGAGATAATTGTGATCCCTGACGTCGATCCTTCTAGCTTTCATTAGTTTGGATAAGCCAACGTATTAACTCCACCTGCCATGTATCGATTTTCGGCAAGGGATCACCCTTGCCCTTTAAAAAAATAAATTCGAAGTATCTGTGCTCCAGAATGACTTACACGAGAGACTTTAGTCATCATTTAGCCAAGGGGCTTGTCTCAAAAAGGCGAGACATTATGTAAAGGAATAAAAGGATTGAAGAAGGTGGCGATAAGGCTGAAGCTGGAAGTATTAGGCCTGATGAGTGCATTGCTTTGCGCAAGAAAGATGCAGTCAAGTAAAGCTTCTTTGCCTTTTTCATAGTTGTTCGCATAGAATTGGTCTCCATAGTGAAGAGGATCCCCATTTGCCGAGCGGGCAAAATCATTGTAAATAATCAGATTAGGCAGTAAGCCAACTAAAAAATTTAAGAAAAGTTGGTCGTCTGTAGCGACATACACGCGAAGTCGTGCTTTTTGCTTTTCATTTAAAGACTGGATGACATTGATAAGCGTTTGCCAGGTTTTTTCATAAGCAACAAGTGGCCATTCCACAATTTTATCAGTCCCTCGGTGATGTACTCCGATGACGTAATGCGAAGCAAAATTGGCTTGATAGTATTGATCAATTGCTTTTTGTAATTCTGGTTTAATTTTAATATAATTTTTAATTAAACGATAGGCGTCAAAGCGTTCTAAATGAAAGCCCATTCCCGCTAGTTGAATTACTTCTTGAGGAGAGCAATGGTGTATCTCAGCTTGTGGATCGCCTAAATGGATAGGTTCAAAATAGTATTCCCACCAGTTAGAGCCCCTTTCAGGGTCATAATAATGGCCATCTTTAAAATCGATATGCACCCCTTGGATTTGCCCCTGCTCAAAAAGGTGCAAGGCCCCTAAAACGGAGCCGAAAGATGCGAACATGCCTGACTCGACATATTTATCTAAGACAAATGCTGTTCCTTTGGCATCTAAATTGCCAGTCGTCACGATCATGAGAAACAGATGGACAACCAAATAACAAAATTTTTTCATTGCAGATCCTAAGGCTATCAAGGACTTCATTAAAACTAATGGCATAAGAATGGCAGTTGTTAGCATTTTGTAAAATAGAAATATAATGATAAAGCTCTTACCAACCTTAGAGTACAAATGCTTTCGCAATAAACTTATTTTGCAACTCGGAGGGTTTCTTCAATGAGTTGATGAGTGCTAACTATATATTTGGCTTGAGGATGCCACTGGATATCTTTATCCGGAGTAAACCAGGTTGTTGTTCTTTGCGAATCATCTTTAACATGCATGCATAATCCCTCGGGACCTGCTACTAAACAATGATACAAGCCTCCAGGAATTTCTAATCTTGTTGTGCAATAGGAATAGTTCCATGCAGCGCCGTCTTTAGAAGTCCATAAATGGCAACCACCAAAGTCAATGGTGAACTCTTCAAAAATATCATGGATATGAGGCTGAACGAATCTGCCTGGCAGATAAACGACCTTGCGTACATTATCTTCTGTATACTCAGCAAAGCACTCACCTGTTTCTTTGTTAAGTTTAAAGGTAATCGGCGTGTTTATCGGAGTCTGATAACATTGTTCGAATAGCTGTCGAACCTCGGCTTCCGTCACAGGTTCGTTGCTTAATTTAATTTCTGGTTGATGACCTTTTATTACAACAGTAATACCTCGTGTATTGAAGGTGCTAATAAAAGAATTAGATGAGAGGGGATTGATGGCTGACATAATGACCTTATTAATTTTAAAAAAAAATTATAGCAATTTAGCCATTCCTGCAATAGCTAATTGTTCTGTTGTTAAAAATTTAATTTTTCATTGCTTTTTTCATTCGAAAGTTTCATGAATAACCAGTATGGAAAAGCATAGTTTAAAACAATTTGTTGTCGATTTTTGCGCAAGGGCAAAGATTACGATTGATGGTCAACAGCCAGAAGACATTCAAGTTAAAGATGAACGTTTTTATGCTAAGGTGGTGAGCCAGGGGTCGCTCGGACTTGGAGAAGCTTATATGGATGGCTGGTTCGAGTGCCAAGAAATTGATAGCATGATTTTTAACTTATTGCGTAACCATGCGCTTGAAAAGGATCATGGTGGCCTTCAAACGCTGTATCAGAAGATGAAAGCTGTGGTGATGAACCCCCAAACCTATCTTCGTAGTTTTGAGGTCGGGAAAAGGCATTATGACTTAGGGGATGATTTATTCAAGGCAATGTTAGATAAGCGCATGATCTATTCTTGTGCTTATTGGAAAGATGCACAGGATCTTGACAGCGCACAAGAAGCTAAATTGGAATTAATTTGTAAGAAGCTTCTTTTAAAACCTGGCATGAAAGTATTAGATATTGGATGCGGTTGGGGCGGGCTTGCTGAGCATGCCGCTCGTCATTATGGCGTTTCTGTTGTTGGGATTACGGTTTCTAAAAATCAATACGAATATGCTAAACAGCGCACGCAAGGACTGCCCGTAGAGATCAAATTCGAAGATTATCGCCAAACTCAAGGGCAGTTCGATCGTGTTGTGTCAGTTGGACAATTTGAGCATGTAGGTTATAAAAACTATAACACTTACATGAATCACGTTCACCATCTATTAAAAAAAGAGGGCCTTTTTCTCCTTCACACGATCGGAAATAACCTTTCAAGAACCTATGGGGAGCCTTGGATGGTTAAATATATCTTTCCTAATAGTATGACTCCATCGATTGCACAAATTAGTAAGAGTGTTGAAGGTAAATTTGTCATGGAAGATTGGCATAATTTTGGAGTTTATTACGATAAAACCCTGATGGCTTGGTATGAAAATGTTAATGCTCATTGGCCAGAGCTTAGCAGAAAGTATGATCAAAGATTTTATCGGATGTGGCGATATTATCTTTTAAGTTGTGCTGGGGCTTTTCGAGCTCGATCCACTCAACTCTGGCAAGTCGTTCTATCTAAAAATGGTCTTCTGGGTGGTTACCCTTCAATTCGTTAAAGGAGCTTCTAAGATGCCCTATCGTGAAGATATACCAGGATACATGCCTAAAAAGGATCTAGAGATCATTGAAACTTTAGCAGGGTGTTTGCCTGATAATGGCTGCATGGTAGAAGTAGGTTCATACTTTGGTCGATCGTCTTGGGCATGGGCCAAATCTGTACCAAATAGTTGCATGGTCTATTGCATTGATCCTTGGCCTCATTCCGATTTGGTGCAAGGTATTTTTGATGCTAGTCTAGATGATTTTAAAAGCTACTTGAAAGATTGTCCGAATGTTATTCCTATTCAAGGATTATCTCCCCATGTTCCATGGGATGAAAATCGATTAGTGGATCTCGTATTTATTGATGGTAACCATTTCAGTCCCCACGTGAATAATGATTTAAAATTTTGGTCAAAGCGTCTAACTTCTGCAGGCATTTTATGCGGCCATGATTTTAACCCTAATCGCTACCCTGATGTTTGCGAAGCTGTGATTAAGCTATCACAAGAGCTGAAATGGCCATTGCGGATTTTTACAGATAGCACCATTTGGTATTTAGAAAGGAATAGGGAGGAATTTTCCTTCAATAATAGGAGGGTCGTCTCTCAACGTTTAATTGTGGAATCCATGTGCTGGCAGCCTAATGAGGCGCAATTAGAGGTTCTTAGGCAAGTTTATCAAAAACATGTGTAATTTTTTACATTAACTTGGAAGGTCTATATGAGATTTACAACTAATATTGGCTTTTTACTTTTAGCCATTCTTTTGATTTTATGGGGTCTTACTCTGGTCATGCCTCAATTCGCTATACCCACCTTGATTTTGGGCATTTTAGCGATTGTATCTGGTGTTTTTATTTTAATTGGACGCTGATCCAATGAAATCTTGCTGGGAATAATTTTATTCCCAGCTTCTTTTGTCTTACTAACAATCTTTTTTTAAAAGCATCATATAAGAGGTGACACTACATGTCTGCTATTCCTCCCAAGTTATCCACATCGCCGGTTTCACTGCGTTCGACTGGAACCATTTCTACAAGAAAAAAGCCATATGCATCACCATCTACTTCGGATAATAGCAAAGCTATCCATCGGGTAGCCTTTCGTTCCCTGCCACGTAGTGGCTCAGCGATTACCCCTCCTTCTGTGCCTAGATTGGATTTACCTCCAAAGACCCATAGTTTTAGTGAGATAAGTATTAGCGATGAAGAGGAGAAATGGGTGCCAAAAAGTGCAAGAACGGCACAAGAGGTGAAAGGAAAAGACAAAACCCCTCGTTCAGGAAGTCGTATTTGCTGGCTGTTTCAAATAGGTAGTCCTAAGCGAGAAAAATTAAGCCTACCGCCAATACTCAAGCAAGATAAGCAAATAAAAGAAATGGCTAAGAGAATAAAACATGCCTTTGAGTATAAGACAAGCTCAGATCAACCATTTGATCCAAACCTGGTTTGGAAAGAACATTCTTTAGGATTATTTTTAAAGGTATTGGAGTATAGAGAGGAAGGAAAGCTCATCCAAGGTCAGAAAATTAAAGAGGATTTGTGGCAAGAAGTAAGATCGGATGTAAGCACAATCCTCTATTCTAAACTTGGGAAATTAAATGAGATTTTAAAGGCAAAGGAGCTAAATCAAGCCCCAAGGGCAAAAGATAAGGGTGAGAAATTTGTAAAGGAATTATCAAAACACGTTAATAACTTAGCTAAAGCTGATTTAGCTGGTTTATTAACCATCCAGCATTCATTGGTTAAAGCCTTTCTCGATGATCTTTTTAAAATGGAAGTTTTCGAACCATTCATTCGTGAGAATGCATCTGCCAGTTATGATCAAGAGTTAAGTGAAATTCATGAGCTAGCAAACTCCTTTTATGAGCTAGTTGATTCTCTTAGTGCCATCCCTCTACAAACGACAGAAAGAATGGTTTTTAGTGAGATCGGTAGTAAAGAAATTCGTTCAACCTATACAGAAGGAAAAAAAGAAGAGCACTTCTCTACCCTTTTACTAGAAACAAGGGAAGGCGATATTTCTTCTGTTAAATTTGAAGAATTTGATGGCTATCAGCGAAAGGGGATCTGGGAGAAGGGTTCGTCGAGGTTGAAATTGAGTTGTCGATATACTGAAAGGAATGATTTCGCACCCTTTTACCGATTTTTAATCGAAGCTTTTGCAAAAGGAGGGGTTACCGATAACTTAGCCGATCGCGAGATTAATGAACTGATCTACCACTTCCTTTTAGGAAAAACAAAGCATACTTTTTTTATCCCTCCTAATGCTGACGAAACAAGTATCCGTTTAGGGTATCCCCTGATCCCTTTATTGCAGTCCACAACGCATGTTCTACTAGATAATTCTATTAGCCATTTTGAACAAGATCATCCCAAATTATTTAAAGATTTTCATGCTGATTTTGATCTTGCTTCAAAAGAAGTAAAAATCACTGCAGTGGAGCATGGGTTTATTACGGAACAATCGATCCATTTAAGAGTTTCTCAAAAGGAGTCTTATTTAAAGTTTAGGTTGTCCTTTTCATTTCACTTTAATAGTAAAAATGAAAGCTGGCATTTTCCTCGGCCTGCTATCAAACTAGTAAGAGATGATATTGTTGAAAGGTATCAAAATCCTTCTTTTTCTCTTTCGGAGTTGAAAAAAATAATAGGAGACTTCATCGTTGTCATGAGTGATGACCTAAATAATCGCGAAAGGCCATCTCCTCGAGAACAAGAAATTTCTCGAGATTATACACCTGAATCCAGCATCCATGGACCTTCCCTGGATGGATCTGATACAGATAGCGTTCATGGGTCCGCCGAAGCAGAAAGTGATGAGGAAACACACGATGGATAAAAATGACATTATTCTTTTTCTAAAGGATCTTAGAGATAAAATTGTACATCATTTTGAGCGTTATGAATCGAATAAGGGTTTTGAGCGCAAGGTGTGGGACCATCACTCGGGTGGCGGGGGTGAAATTTCGGTGATAAGAGGGGATGTTTTTGAAAAAGCTGCGGTTAATTTTTCAGCAGTTTCTGGCGATCAGTTTCCTGCGATTGACTCTCAGGAAAAAAAAGAACCTTTTTTTGCTACAGGTGTCAGTTTGATTACCCATATGGCCAACCCTCATGCTCCAACCGTTCACATGAATTTAAGGTATATCGAAACGGGGACTAAAAAATGGTTTGGTGGGGGATATGATCTGACTCCCATGGGCTTTCCCTATGAAGAGGATACTCGGCATTTTCATCAAGTAGCCAAGCGCTCTTTAGATCTCTTTGATGCTGAGCTTTATCCTAGGTTTTCAGAAAATGCGAAAAACTATTTCTTCATTCCTCACTGGAAAAAAGAGCGGGGAGTAGGGGGCATTTTTTTTGATCATTTTAACTCAGGGAACCTAGAGAGAGATAAGGCTATTTGGAAAAGTGTGGGTCATAGCTTTTTAGATGGCATTCTCCCGATCTATGATCGGCGAATCGGGCAGAGTTTTGATGATCAAGATCGCCAACGTCAGCTCAAATTAAGAGCTCACTATGTCGAATTTAATCTTCTCTATGATAAAGGAACCAAGTTTGGTTTTTTATCAGGAGGGAACCCCGAAGCTATTTTATGCTCGATGCCTCCTTTAGCAAGTTGGTAGAGAAGCCCCTGTAAGGGGGCTTTTTCGTTAGGGCAAAAGAGCAAATTGCGGTTTTTGGATGCCAACAGTTTTATCTTTAATTTCATTCATTAAATCTGGCCAGCTTTTAGAAGGGTGGTATTGGGCGTAGCTTAAACCATCCATAAGAGCACAGGTCAGGATTCCTCCGTCATCCGAGGCCCAAGAAAAGCCGCCAGGTTCAGCTCCGGTGACGACTAACCATCCTTTAGAGCGAGCAAAGAGTTGTTGGGTATAAGGGCTAATATCTCTTCTATCCAGCGTTTTAAAATCAAAATAAGAGGTTTCTGGAAATTCTTCTATAGGGCCATTATTGCAACAATCGGCAACGACTAGCCCAAATTTAACAGGTTTTTTTCTAAGATGTTCAAGTACCTCATCAAGGGCCAAGTACTGGCCTTGAGCTGTAAAATGAAGGTAGGGCCAAGGGCTCTTCTTTTCCTCTGTTCGGCATCCATGTCCTGAATAATAGAATAGAACATAGTCGTCAGCTTGGATAGGAAGATGATCAATCGTCCCTATAACAACTTCTCGAGAGGCGAGCTGTTCTCTAATGACATGTAGGCGAGGGGCTGTTCCTAAGACATGGGCCAATTGAATGGATTGCTCCTGCATTAAATTTAAGTCCGATACGACTTGTTCCCTTAAATCACTTAATGTGTCTCCAACTAAAATAATATGAAGTGTAGATGCCTCGTTATAACTTATAAACGAGAGCATAAGCACTATAAAGGAAAGAATTTTGGTCTTAATTTTCATTTTGTATTCTTTATTTTTATTAAGGAAATAAAAGAATACATTGTTTAATCTTAAAAATTAAGGTTTATTTAATAAGGTTTGTTTTATTTTATTAAATAATAATAAATAGACGTCCTATAAAGATCTTCTACAACTATTTTTTTTATAGGT
Organism: Parachlamydiaceae bacterium HS-T3; assembly: GCA_000829755.1. Classification (GTDB taxonomy): domain Bacteria; phylum Chlamydiota; class Chlamydiia; order Chlamydiales; family Parachlamydiaceae; genus HS-T3. The sequence continues at coordinate 56,487 of BBPT01000023.1, read as the reverse complement.
TTTATTGTTCGAAAGGCAAAGGTGTGACTGACGACGAGTGTATTCTCAGGGGCTTCTTTCTCAAGCTTGAATTCGAGTTGTCTCATGGCCTTTGGATAAAGGTAGCAGATCACGAAGTGAGCGTAGGAAAGATTCTCTTTAAAGAAGTCCCTTCTTCTAAAGATGAGATTTTTTTGGGGGCAAAAAAAAAGTCGTATGATAGAGAACAAGAAGGGAAGCCAAGAGATTTCATAGCCAACGACTGTGGCTTGTGGGTATTTCTTAGCTAAGGGGAAGGCTAATGTTCCCCAACCGGAACCTAACTCATAGATAATGCCTTCATAATGGGGAGGAAGTTCTTGAAGAAGTATTTTCTTAACTTTTTTGCTTGTAGGCATAGGAGAAATGCCGTAGTGCCAAGAAAACCACACGATCGATAGGCTAAGGATAATAAGTAGCAGGAAGAAAATCCAAATAATAGCTTGCATTGCTTAAAGGGGTGTTGAAGCGCTATAATTCTAACGCTCTTCTCAATCAAGCTTAGATTAATGGAATGGAGATATCATGACAATCAATGTAAATAGTCCTGAAGTTGTTGGGAAAATTCATGAATTGCTACTCCTATGTGGTGCAACTCCAGAAAGCTTTGAGGGTGAGCTCATCACGCAGATGATCCAGACGAGCTTACGTCTTTCAAATGATAACCATGACACGGGACAGATCAAATTGATCAATCGCGCCTTAAAAGAGATGCGCTATGCTTATAACATCTTTAATCAATACAAAGAGTTGCCACGCATTAGCATTTTTGGTTCTGCAAGGACTCCCGAGGCTCATCCTGATTATCAAGCGGCCAAAAGATTTAGCTCGTTAATCTCAGAGCTCGGATGGATGTGCATTACGGGGGCTGCTAATGGGATTATGAAGGCTGGATTAGAAGGATCAAAGACGGAAACGAGTTTTGGCTTATCCATTCGATTGCCTTTTGAAACTCCTAACTCGCTTATTCATGGCGATCCTAAGTTAATCATGTTTCGTTACTTTTTTACACGAAAACTGATGTTTGTAAGTCACTCTCATGCCACCGCTTTTTTTCCTGGCGGGGTCGGTACCATGGATGAGTTATTTGAAGTACTCACCTTGATTCAGACGGGTAAAACGAACATTATCCCAGTTGTATTAATGGAAGGGGCGAATGGCGACTATTGGCAAAACTGGCATCATTATGTGCACAAGCATCTTTTGGGTAATGGGTGGATTAGCAATGAAGATGAAGCTCTTTTTTACATCGCGCCGTCCGTTGAAGCTGGAGCTAGGCACATCGAACGCTTTTATAAGCGCTATCATTCCAGCAGATATGTTCATGAATGGCTGGTGCTCAGGATCAAAAGCCTTCTCACAGAAGAACAATTATTACAACTTAACGAACAGTTTGCCCCCCTTTTGGAGAAAGATGCGATTACACAGGGTGATGCATTGCCAGAAGAAGATGATTTTTTGGATCTCCCTAGATTAATTTTATACCCAAAACGAAGAGAGGTAGGGCTTTTACGTCGCCTTATCGATCAAATCAATGAGTTTTAAATGGAAAAAATAACTCTTTATCAAGCCAGTCTTTCCTCTTGTCCTTTACCTGAGTATCTTAGTGTGCAGGCAGGTTTTCCGTCCCCTGCCGAGGATCACATTGAACGTTCTCTTGATTTAAACGAGCTCATTGTGAAGCACCCTGCTGCAACATTTTTTGTTCGAGTAGAAGGGGATTCAATGAGAGATGCTCAGATTCAATCAGGGGATATCTTAGTTGTAGATCGTTCTCTAGAGCCTGTTAATGGCAAAATCGTGGTAGCCATTGTAAATGGAGAATTTACAGTGAAACGTCTAAAAATAGATCAACACGGGATTTTGCTTATTCCTGAAAATGCAGAGTATCCCGTTCTTAGAATTCATTCAGGTAGCGATTTTCAAGTTTGGGGCGTGGTCACCTATGTCATTCACAAATGCAGATAAGCTGATTGCTTTAGTGGATTGTAACAGTTTTTATGTCTCTTGCGAAAGAGTGTTTAACCCAAGCCTTCTACATCGTCCTGTTGTTGTTTTATCAAATAATGACGGCTGTGTGGTTTCGCGTTCTCGCGAGGCCAAAGAGATTGGTATTCCGATGGGCGCTCCAGCCTTTAAGTATGCTCATCTATTCGAAAGGCATGGCGTGGCGGTTCTCTCTTCGAATTTTGTTCTTTATGCCGATATGTCGCATCGCGTGATGGAGTGTCTGGCTAAGTTTTCTGAGAACATGCAAGTGTATTCTGTCGATGAGGCTTTTTTAGGGTTAAAAGCTGAAAACGTTCAAGATCAATGTTTACGAATACGCCAATCCATTTTGCAGTGGACGGGTATTCCCGTTTCCGTGGGTGTCGGTCGAACAAAAACCTTAGCAAAGGTAGCCAATTATTTTGCCAAAAGCACAACACAAGGAGTTTTTATCCTAGGCGATGCTCATGAAGAAGATCGATTTCTCAAAACTTTGCCTGTGGAAGAAATATGGGGAATTGGCTTCGGGATGGCCCAAAAGCTAAAACGCCAAGGGGTCTATACAGCGAATCAGTTGCGTAACCAAGAGGATGGATGGATTAAAACGCATTTAAGTGTCATAGGCTTAAGAACAGCCTGGGAGCTAAGGGGTGTTTCTTGCTTTGCAGTTGAAGAAGAACCTACGCCTAATAAATCTATTCTTTCTTCTAGATCGTTCGGAAAGGCGGTCGATTCTTATGAGGAGCTAGCAGAGTCGGTTGCAACCTTTACATCAATGGCTGCAGAAAAACTAAGAGAACAAGCATTAGCAGCTTCTTATATTGAGGTTGCTATTATGACGAATCCTCATCATGAAGGTGGATTTTACTATAATAAAGTGCTCTTGCGTTTTCCCGAGCCAACTGATTATACGCCAAATCTAATCCAACAGGCAAAGAAGGGGCTGAAATCACTATTTAAACCAGGGCTAAGTTATAAAAAAGCAGGCATTACATTAGGAGGTCTGGTGCCTAAACAAACTTTTCAGTTAGATCTTTTTTCTACTACGTCTCATGGCCAAAAGCAAACTTTGCTAATGGAAACGATGGATAGCATCAACAAAAAACTCGGTTACAAAGCATTGAGGTTTGCAGCCGAAGGCACTCAACAAGCATGGCGATCTAATCGGCAATATAGCTCCCAACGGTTTACTTCCTCTTGGCAAGAGCTATTAACGATTCGCATTTAACCTATTTAGCCTTTTCTTTTTCTAAAACCAGCTTGATTTTGTCTGCATAATGATTTGCTTTTTCTAATTTGAATTGTTGCAACTGTCTAATAACGCAAGTCGCGATTACCTGTCGTTCCTCAGCAAATTTTTTGGGAAAGTCTGTGATTAAAGGACTAATGTAATCCCTGCAAGGAGCATAACTTTTTGTTTGCATTAGTCTTTCTAAAGTCACTAAGACGAAGGGCAGCGTTTTTTTCACGATATAGATATACTGAGAAAAGTGATCCTTAAATAGCCCTTGTTCCTTAAGCAGGACTAAACTCTTTAAGAATCGTCCTAAAATTGGTCCTCTTTCCTTTTTTGCTCCCTCAAAGATGGGTAGAATGTAATCGTTGAAAAGCATCAGGTAAAGTTCAGGATCTATTTTTAAATTGCTTTCACTAAGGTAAGTTAAAAATTCATTAATAAAATGAAAACTGAAAATATACTTGGTCAAGCCTTCTGCATGAGCTGATTTCTTTTTGCTAATGGATTGATCTTCCTTAGTTATAAATTGCGTGTTAATAAGACTGGTAAGAAGTTTGAAAAATTTATTCGTTGTGTTTAAGAACAGCTCTTGGTCTTGCATTAACTGAGGTACAATCTGTTTAAAATAATTAAAAGCCCGGTAACATCTATTTTCGAATCTTACTCGAGAGGCAGCTGGTTGGTTCTCTGAAAGTTCATCTTTCCAATTTAAGATCGCTTCAATTGCCTCTATCATTTTTAAATGATCCGACCCCCACTCCACTTCAGGAGTTTCAACATTGAGATATTGGAGAAAGCCTGGGGCGGTCGCTCCTCCCGTTATCTCCACGATTGCCTTTACCAAATCCTGCTTGTGTTTTTCATAGCCTATAGGAAAAAGGAAAACGAGTTCAGCAAGGATCGCATCGCCGTTTGTTTGGGGGGTTTGGAAAAGGTAAGAGAGATAAGGGAGTATCTGCTGGGTAATTTGAATGTAAAAATTAAAATCTTTATCAAAAAAACTATGGCGTTTGATGACGTAAAGCCTTTCTAAGAAAGTTGCAAGTAAAAAGCTAATTTCTTGACGAACCAACTGCTTATCCAAAGGTTTGATCGATTGGCCAGATTCAGCAATAAGAGTAAGGGTTGAGTGGTTGGCTGTATTTGCCTTAACTGGTTCACTATCTAGGATTGCCTGCGCCTGTAGTCGCGTTGTTAATATGGATAGAATAGGAAAAAACAAATCTTTCATAAAGGAATGAAGAAGAGAGTGATAGAGTCCTTTTTTAGAAGAGATTTCATCTAAATCCAAGCCATATAAAAACTGGCTGACTATTCTAACTGTTTCAATTTCAGATAACTTTTTTTCTTGGCTTGCCAAAACGGTGTGCGAAAAAAGAAATTGAAAGAAGCTAAGCAAATCATCTTGACTTTGAGATAACAAGGGGGCTGATCGACTTAAAAGAGTGCAAACTCTTTGCAACCCTGCGTAGCTGGATTCAACAAAAGCCTCCTGGCCTTTGCTCATAGAGCCATCTTGACAAAGAGCGTTCTTCATCACTTTCTCAATGTCTCTGATTGCATGCTTCCATCTAGTTGCCAGGCAGGCTAAATCTTTGATAGATAGGGAAAGTTCTTCATAGCAGTTTAAATGATGGATAATTCGCGATAGCCGTTGATATTCATCATAAAAGGGAGTGTGGTCTTTTTTCTCTTGCTTAAAAAAGTTTGTCCAGGTTTTTTCTGCTTCGAAAAAAGTGGGAAAAGCCCTAGCATAGGTAGGACCGAGAGAAATGATGCTATAAATAAAATTCTTAATACATGTTCTAAAAATAGGAGCTAAATTCGGATCGAGAATACCAATCTTTTGGAACGATCTTACTATGCTATCTAACAGTCTTGGAGATGGGGCTTCGGTTTTTAAAAGTATGGAAATAAATAGAATGCGATAACCTTGAAGGTAGCTTTGCAAGGCCCCTTGGTTTTTTTTAGGTTCCAGTTCTTTTAAAATCTCAAATAATTCAACTTCTTTTTGCAGATATAGAGAATCATCTTTCAATGAAATTATCGTTGACAAAGCTCCTTCTAAAGGCAGGAAAAATAGGTCTCTTGTAATAGGATCGGCGAGACTTGGTCCGTTTTTAGGAGTATTTCTTAAAAAGGCAAAAAAGCAATCAAGAACCTCGACCGATTCTTGGGGGCCCTTTTCTATTACTAGATCAAAAACATCAGTCCAAAAATCAAAAATAGTAACCTGATTATTTTTCAGAATGGCATTAAGTGTGTTTGCGAGGATCTGGAAGAATCGAATATTAGACTTCTCTAAAGTTTTAGCAAACAGCTGCTTCCAGTATTTTTGAAAGTAACAGCTTTCTTGTTTGTTATTCTTTGATTCTAATAGGATTAAGGTTAAAAATAGCTGTTTAATTAGTGTGCCTAGCAGCTGTTCATCCTTTGTAAGGAGAAGGGTTTCCATCGCTTCTTCTAAAGCTGGCCATAAGCGTCCGCGATCTAGGTTAGGCATTTTCATTAAGAAAGAACAGAAGTTACTTAAGACCTCTTGCCATTGAGCTTCTGAATCAATTTTTCTAGCAAGAAGAAAGGCTCTTTGCCAAATACTAAAAACAACATTTAGCTTTGATGGATCAAAAACCACGCGATCTGTCACAAGGCAATAGGTAAGTTGAATAATCATCTTATCTTCACTACTTAATGCCAAATTGATCATTCCAGCTTCATCGGGAATTTGGCTATGAGGATAGTGCTTTTGATGCCATCTTATTAATTGCGGCTGCCATTGATCTTTTAAGAGATTAGCCAGATGAGAGTTCTTTATTTTGGCATAGGTTTTTAATGACAAAAAGCTTTCATGGTTAATTTTATCAAAATGATCTTTGACGATTGTGGCTAGGATGCTTTCATAAGTGCTAGGATCAGCAATCGGCTGGTTTAATAAGCTTAGAGCTAAACGAATCGCTGATAATTGCAGTTGATCATGCTTGATTAGAGCAAAAAAGAGCCTAAACGTGGTTTCTTCTGTTAAAGGAGACTCGCTTTCGGCCAAATGAGCTAAGGTTTGTAAATGAGCCATAGCATCAACTGAAGAGGAAATGGCCTCTAGCACCTTTGCTAAAAATTCATTAATAAGGTTCTTTCTTTCATTACTAGGAAATAGGTCGAAATTTGGCTGTAATAAAAAGTTTAGAAGAGCTTGCGATGAATGTTTTTTTAAAAAGCTTTTAAAAAGTTCGAGAAATAGGGCTTTCTTATTTTTATTCGCGAGCTTCTTCCTTTTATTCGTTAACTGAAATTGGCCCTTTGCATTTAGGGATTGCAAAGTTATAAATAAGAATTCATGCTCTGAAGGATACTTTGAGATAAGCTCTCTAAGCAGTGTAAAATGCCAGTAGCCTGTGTATTTCAATAAGAAAATAATAGTGGAAATCGGGGTTTTACCTTCTATCGCTTTATTTAGCCAGTGTTCGAGAATGGGGTGAAGCGTTGAATCTCGAAATTCTGAAGCATGAAGCTCAATAATGGATAGGGTTGAATGGATAGTGAGGTGAGGGAAGAGGTGCAGATGAGCATATTGAAAAAAAAGTCGTCGATTGATTGCAGGTAGGCAAAGAAGGCAGGTGAATGCTTTCTCCTTTGACTGAAAGGCTGGTATCAAAGATGCTAGCAAATCTTTTTGGTTTTCTATATTCAAGAATAATGCGTTTAAATGAGGAAGAATCTCGTTTAACATTACTTCATCTTCTTCAAAAATGGCGATCCACTCTTTGAAAAAGGTCGTTTGATGCGTGGTCATCAGCCTACAGCTATTTTTTAAGTAGGGTAAGCAACGCAATAGCATGCGAGCTAGCGATTCTTCCTTCAACCGAATCGTTTTACAAAGCAATAAGAGCAGTGTATCTTCTCCGATACTTTTTTCCGTTTTAGCGGCCTTGTAGCAATCCATGAGGCGAAGAAGACGAATAGCTTCTTTTGAGAAAGAGTGATCAATCAAAATCGAGAATAAAGACTGTTCATAAGAAGTAATTAAATGGTTAAGCCTAGCTTGAAATTGAGTGTCTAGCCGGTAGGTTTTTTCTAATAAACCAATCAGTTTATCAATGAAGCTTTGTTGAGGGGTCTTTACCTGAAGGGTAGTCTCTAGAATATAAGAGATAAGATCCAATGCTATCTCACTTTGTCCAAACAAAGAAGGATGCTCATGAATTCGATCTAGAAGCTGGTTCGTGACGCTATAAGCTTGTTCTTTTAAAAAAGAGGTTTTTGCGATTTTTAAAAGGAAAGCAAAGTATAAATGCTCTTTTTCATGTGGTACGACTTTGTTAAAAAGTTGCAGCAAAGAAAAAATGATTTTATCTTTTTCACATTGATCATCATTAAACGAATGGGTTGTTAGGATCTTGAGAAGATCTTGATCGGCCATTGCGATCAAATGCAATAAGTCTGTTGTCAGCATTTGTTTGCTTTTAACAAGGGGGATCGCTGGAGGTGCTTGCTGCAGGATTAAAATTCGCTCAGCAGCTGGAAGCTTTAGCAACTCTTCTTCAGAAATAGATGCTGATTCCTTTTCTGCTTGGAAAGGACGGATGCTCGAAAGCCTTCTCTTTGATAAGAAAGCTGCTTTATTCGGTAATTTTTGACATAAAGCCAAACAAAGATGCTCCCATTCTTTCTGAGAAAATAGCCCTCCTTTAGCCCAAGCGCAAAGAGCACTTTCAGTGTAGCTCAATAATTCATTCTGAATCGCTACTTCAAGAAGGTTTGTGAAGAATGCTGAGGAGATCGAAGAAAGCGGATACTTAAACAAGGAACAGGTGCTTAATATAAAACTTTCTAATTGATGGGATTCCTGAATGTCTTGAAAGATTTGTTTTAATATTCCAGCTAAAACATCTTCTTCTAATTTAGAAAAAATGGGCTTAAACAAGAACAAAGCTTCGTCAAAGTCTTTTGCTGATGCTATTGTTTGAAATAATTTTTTTAAAAAAGAAACTTGTTCAGCTAAAGAAATGCGATGCATTTCAACATGATGGTGCCAAAGAGTTAAGGCATGATGGCGATGATGCTGTAAGAAAAGGTGAGTGATAAACTGATACAAGCAAAGGTTAGCGTCCTCTGCACCCAAGAAGGGAGCGTGTGGTGTTAACTTAGTCGCGAGGAGAGAAAATTCTTTTTGTATGACCTTGCTATCTAGGGGAAATAGATCAAAAAATTTGCTAAAGACTAATTCTAAACCACTCAATTGTCCTACAAGTGCGAGATTTGTTAAAATGCACCAATAGCCGATCTGGTTAAGAATACGATCATTGAATGAGAGAAGTTTTAATGAATTGCTTCGAAAATATTCAAAATAAATAGGGTTATTGAAAAGTTGAATAAATTCCTTACTTGCACTCAGATGGTTAATTTCTTTTGGAAGTAAAAGATAGAGTAATTGATCTGCCTCTCTTAAGTCTTCAGTATTAGTGATTAATTGTTCTAATGCTTGGTAAGGCTGTAGTGGCAACTGAAGCTGGCATTCTTCAAAATTAAACAATAAAACATGAGCATGTTCTTCTTTTGCCCAGTGAATCGCTAGCTTTATCTGCTTTTGCCAATCAGTGTTACGAAAGCATGATTGAACCCAGCCTGTAAAGGCCAAAATGGCATTGATTGTCTTAATAGAGAGCCTGTTGGCTAAAATGAGCTCTTGAATCTCGACTAATACAGGATGAAGAGGGAGAAAATCAGCACAAAGCTTTGTGAAAATTTCATGAGAGTGTTCAACATTTCTTTGCGCAGCATTGAATGCTAAAGCCACCGCATTAGATTTCGTTTCTTGTTGCAAAATTTTAAGCTGATGAAGATCGTCGTCAGCCAACCCTTTCGTCAAATCAAAGCCAAAAGTATTAGGAACCGTATACCCAAGGGTTTGCAAGTAAATAGTCGAAGCCCATGTTGATTGCTGTTTCTGTCCAAGGCGCATAAGTTTTAAAGAATAGTCGATGACTCCTTGATGAAAATCTTGCATCACATGAGAAGGATATAAAATAGGATTCTCAAATGATTGGACGGATTGGCAGTATAAGAAAAATTTCACGGGAATAAGAAATCCATCCCGTGTATAGGAATGGGGGTTAATTACGTTGCCAACATTTCTGACAAAGAAGGACTCTTGCCCATAAGAAACGCGCAGGAATCGTGAAGAGGGAGATTGGTTAAAAATGTGGATCTCTTGGAGAAAATCCGAATCAATTTCCTTATCATACAACCGCTTGATAGCCTCCAGGGTTTTTAGGCTAGCTTGTTCGATATAATCGATAAATTCAATTCTTACAGGCTGTTCTTCGCATCGGGCAATAAGAAGTTTAAGTTCCTCATCGCAATAATCATCAGGGTGCGGTGAGTCTTTTAAATAGGTTTTTACCATAGCTACAAAATAGTCGGTAATTCCCAAAACGTAAGCTGCCGCTTCTCCCGTTAGGAAGGATTCTTGGGGATCAAGCATGAGTCGATTAAGAAGGCTTAAATGATGGGTATGGCTTGCTTCTATGGAAGAATGTGGGACTTGCATGTCGCCATGGCAAAGTTGTTGCTGACAAAGCCTAGAGAGGCGTTCTATTTGTTCCTGATTTAAGGCTGGGGGCGAGGCGAACTTGGCTTGAAGGGTTCCCTTATCATCAAGCAGACCAACGATTTGTAGTTTGATTAGCAGGCGCGCTTCAGGAGAAAGAAGCCGTGAAGGCCGGCTTTCCACTAGTTTTTTTTCGCTGATAGGAGTTGGTTGCAATAACTTGCGGGTAGGGGCATGCGTTGGATGGGAAACAGGCGTAATTGTCATTGTTTTCAGCTCATAAATTGGTTGAGAGTCGGGAGCTCATTAATGTTGCGAAGACCAAAATGATTTAAGAAATTTTGAGTGATGCGATATAAAGTGGGACGCCCAGGTGCTTCAAGCTTTCCTGAAGCTTCTATGAGCTGTCTATCTAATAAATTTTGAATAGTGCCTGATGAGTCAACCCCTCGTAGAGCTTCAATTTGAGGCCGAGTAATGGGTTGCTTATAGGCTATTATAGCGAGAACTTCAGCTGAAGCCTGCGACAGTTTTTCTCCGCGTTTATTTCTAAAGAGCTGTTCGATATAGGAGCTATACTCTTCGCAAGTTTTTAAAGTAAAACCTGTAGCCAACTCCTCTACTCGAAAGGCCCGTTGTTGAGCGATATAGTTGATTTGTAGATCATCAAGTAATTCTCTCGCTATTTTTGGTTTGAAGTAATCGGAAAGATTTTCCAGGATTTCAACAATTTTTGGTAAAGGCACTGGTTCACTGGATGCGAAAAGCAAGGCTTCAATGATACGTTTGGCCTTTTCGCGAAGTTCGTTTTCTTGATGTTGATCTTGGTGGAAGGTGGAAACTTCTGTTTCTAGTTGGAATAGGTTAATTTCTTTCATGCTTCAAGGATGCTAATTGTATTGTGTTCTTTAATAATCTGAATGGTGCCTAGTTTCATTAATTCTAAAACAGCTAAAAAAATAGCAATGAGTTCTTCTTTGCAACAACTCAGATCAAACAACAAATAAAAAGGAATTTTTGGATTATTTGCCAGGAGATTTTTAATGGCAGCTATTTTATCGTTAACTGTAAATGTTTCTCCTTTGATCGTTTGTCGATTGGAAGCAGCTTTAGCTAAAATAACTTGAAATAAAGAGGCAATGTCCTCAAGAGTAAGATGTTCGATGCCTAAAGCTCGAGGGCTTACGGTTTGATCTTGTAGCCCTCTGCCAAAGGTTTCTAAGTATTTTTCTTCTCTTTGAGAGAGATGATTTGCTGCTTGCTTAAATTTACAGTAATCGATGAGATGATGAATAATTTCAAAGTGGGGATCTTCCCACTCTTCCTCGCTCTTTTCTTGCTCATCATAAGGCAAGAGAGCCTTACTTTTTATCCATAGAAGAAGGGCTGAGTAATTTAAAAATTCAGCGCTAGTTTCCAAGGACTTAGTATCCTGCGAAAGGAGATTGAGGAATTGTTCCGTGATCTTAATAAGAGGAATTTCATAAATATTGAGTTCTTTTTTTTGTACTAAATGGTAAAGAAGCTCTAGAGGGCCAGAAAAGTTGGATAGGGTCACCGACATAGCAATCCATTGCCTTTATAGTTGTGAAAAAAATAGCGAAATTGGGTTTTTTGAGGAAGCTTTAGCAATAGCTAAAATGCCTAAATTGCTTGGAAGAAACTCGGCTTGCATCCTAAATTTTTAAAAAGCTAAAATAAAAAATAAATACAATCGGAATATTCTTTCCATGTTAAAATTCTTGCGTTATCCATTTTTATTCTCTTTTTTTATTTTTATCTCTGTTTTTAGTAGCCAGAATGAACTTCTTGAAACAAAAGATATCAATAAAATCATGCAAGAGATTTTCAATCAACATGTTGATCAAAAGGAAATCAGCACATCGATCATTCAAAGCTCTTTGAGAAATTTTATCGAGCAGTTCGATCCTGAAAAAATCTACTTGTTAGAGAAGGAGGCCGAGCCTTACTTAAACTCTTCTCAGACAAGGTTATTGGCTATCGAGGAAGAGTATAAAAAAGGAAATTACAGTTCTTATCAAGAATTAAATCAACTGTTTCAAAAAGCCATTTCTCGCGCTAGGTCCTATCGCTCTTTAATTGAGCTAGAAAGTTCTAAGCTATTTCAAGAAGCTCAAGGTAAAGTGAGTCCTATTGCAACCACTTTTGCTCAGAATGAGCAAGAATTAAAAATTAGGATTAGAGAACACCTGCTTCGCTTTATTAAAAGTGAAGCTCATCGTTATGGAGCAAAAAATATTGAGAAGAATCTACCGAAGACGATCGCAGTTTATGAAAATGCTGTACGTGGTTATGAAGAAGAGTATAACTATCGCTCCCCAAATGGGAATCTCTTAAATAAAGCTCAACAAGAAAATTTATTTGCTCTTCATGTTCTTAAGGCGTTAGCAAGGAGCTTGGACGCTCATACAACAATTTATAATCCTGAAGAAGCTTATGACATGAAAGTAAGGTTGGAGAAGGGATTTGAAGGCATTGGGATTGCCTTTCAAAAAAATGGCGATAAAGTGATCGTAGGCAACCTTATTAAAAATGCACCAGCTGATAAAAGTGGGCTTGTGAAGGTTAAGGATGAGGTGTTAGAAATTAATGGTATTCCTGTGAATCACTTAACCTTTGATGAAGTTTTAACACAGGTAAGAGAGGGGAAAAGGGATACGATTACTCTGTTGCTTAATCGTAAAAACCAAAGCGAGAATGAAACAGTGACTGTTTCTTTGAAGCGAGAGCTCATTCCCATGGATGATGATCGTATTGATGTCAGCTATGAGAATTTTGGGAATGGGATTATCGGTAAGATTACCCTTTATTCTTTCTACCAAAACGAACAGGGGGTTAGTAGCGAAAAAGATATTCGTGAGGCTATCCAGCAACTGAATAAAGAAGGTGATTTAAGAGGCTTGATTCTCGACTTACGTGAAAATAGTGGTGGCTTTTTATCCCAAGCAGTAAAAGTTGCGGGCTTGTTCATTACAAGTGGCGTTGTTGTGATTTCAAAATATGCCAATGGCGATGAAAAACTCTATCGAGACGTGGATGGTAAAACCATCTTTGATGGCCCTTTAATCGTTCTCACATCTAGAGCAACTGCATCGGCTGCTGAAATTGTTGCTCAAGCCTTGCAAGATTATGGTGTTGCTTTAATCGTTGGCGATGATCGTACCTACGGTAAAGGCACCATCCAAAGCCAAACGATTACGGATAAAGAAAATGCAGCTTCTTATTTTAAAGTCACTGTGGGTAAGTACTATACTCCTTCTGGAAAAACGCCTCAGTTAAGCGGTGTAAAGTCTGATATTATTGTTCCTGGGCCTTTCGCCAAGGCTCACATTGGTGAAGAGTACCTTGAACATGCATTAAAAAAAGAAGATAAGATACCGGCCGTTTTTGCTGATAAGCTGATTGATATTGATCCGGATTTAAAGTCTTGGTACTTGAAGTATTATATTCCTTCCCTACAACATCGCCAGCGCATTTGGAAAGAGCTTGTCCCTATTTTAAACAAAAATAGCGAATGGCGTATTGCTCATAATAAGAATTATCAACTTTTTTTTAAAAGGCTTGATGACCAAGGTGATCAAAATCCTGCAGATGCAGATGAAGAAGGCAGCTTGATGGGCGGCAAAAATTTTGGCTCTGACGATTTGCAAATGGCAGAAACGGTAAGCATTTTAAAAGATATGATTTATTTACAAACAAAGATGCGTAATAACGAATATATGGTGGGATCAGAAGAACCACTAAAGAAATTAGCTCATTAATAAGGCTTCAGGAGCATCTTCGAGTTTTTGATCGGTTTTTGTTTTTTTTGATTGCTAACAAAATGCCAGGTGAACTATGCTTGCTCTTTCACTTGGCCAGATAGCTCAGTCGGTAGAGCAGAGGACTGAAAATCCTTGTGTCGCTGGTTCGATTCCAGTTCTGGCCACTCTTGTTTATCTAAGTTTATTTTCTTAACTGTCAATTTTTAATCAATAAGTGTGACGCTATGAGGATTGCCACAAATTTTGACAAGTGGTGGGAGGATCATCCTCAGCTTCATGAAAAAGTTCGTCCTATTAAAGGAAGTAAAAAATGGGCAGAGCTTATCTGTTCTGTGAGTTACCAGGATCGTTTTTCCCAAAAAGAGACTAGACGTGTTGTTTGCCTCCATAGTAAAAGTAAGTACGCGGGCAATATTTATAACGATGACCCTTTTATTGTGCTATGGGTTAAATTTGTAGCTTTATCAGCTATCGTGCGACCCCTTCATACAATCATGCTGATCGCCTACCATGCGTTAGGCATTGAAAGTATACGTATTTTGATTAAAAGCCGAAATCAACAAGAAGCCACTTCTAAAATAGCTTTAAAGATTCTTCGATCTTATGCGGATACTTTTCGAGTACTTTATTATGAATCTATTTTGATTGGAACAGCGGCCGTGGCTAGTGTAGGGGGAATTTTTAAGCATACATTTCTTTATGATTGCCGTGCTTACACGGATTTTATCCAGCGCAAGTTGATGCGTGACGTTCGATCAGGTTGGTCCGGTTCTCCTTGTATGTATCGAATCGCAAACTTAACATTTTTTGAGCGTTATATCCAGGAGCCAATCCAGCATATCAAATATCCATCCTTAGACCCTGTAACGGTTGGATTAATGAATTTAGTAAGGAAGCCTTCAGATTAAATTCTTTCGATATGTTTGCTAAGCAATCCTGTCATTTTAAACATATCAATGGGCTCTGTGCTTCCAAAAATTTTAGCCAACTTCTGATCAGGGCATATTAATCTTTTATTATTCTTGTCCTGTAAATTTTCAGAGCGGATGTAGTCCCACACTTTTTTTAGGATATCAGCACGAGGGAGTTCTTTATCTCCTACAATAGGGTACAGTTCATCAGAAACTCTAAACGAGGCAGCGATCTTTTTTTTCTTATTGGATGCATTTGGCTTAGGCTTTGTTGCCTTTGTCTTGGCGATTCCTTTTTTTGATGTTGAGGCTCTTTCCTTCTTCTTTTTAATATAAGGCGTTCTTGGATGGTCAGGGTATTTACTCGCAAGTTCTTCTAGCTGATTTACAATTACATTGCAATCGGGGAAGGTAGAACAAGAATAAAATGTCTTACCGAATCTTGATTTCCTTGCAACAAGGTGTCCTGGGCAATCTATAGCTGGGCAAGGAGGAAGGTCGACCGCTGCTACAATCATCTCACCCTTTTTGGGGATATTAACAATTCCTTTACAATCAGGATAGTTGGAGCAACCCAGGAAGGCACCAAAACGCCCATGGCGTACCTTCATTTCGCTCCCACAAATGGGGCATTTTTGGTCCCAATTAAAATCTGAGGCATAGTCATCTTTATTAAACTCCATTTCTTCAATGGACGCTCTAAAGTTACATTCGGGATAGTTTGAGCAACCATAAAAGTACTTTGATTTGGACCAAATTTTTTGAAGCTTTGAACCACACTGAGGACAATCGATGTCTGTATCAATTTTGGGTATAAAGGCTTCCTTCAATGCGGTTTCTACGGCGGGTTCAAATCCCGTCCAAAATTCTTTGAGTAAAGCTTTCCAGTCTTTGCGATTTTCGGCAATTAACTCAAGACTGTCCTCCATTGAGGCAGTAAAACCGATATTCATGATTTCTTGAAAATTAGCTTCCAAGAGGGCCGCGATCACACGGCCTAATTCAGTTGGCTTTAAACGTCCGCTTTCTTTAATCGTGTAATCACGACTCTGGATTTTATTCATGATAGTGGCATAAGTAGAGGGTCTTCCGATGCCTGATTTTTCTAATTCTTTGACAAGAGAGGCTTCCGTAAACCGAGGAGGAGGTCGTGTGAATGCTTGCTCAGAAGTTAATTCTACAAGCTCTAAAGTTTGGCCGGCTTCTAGCTGAGGAAGAAGCTTGCTTTCATCATCTTTTTCATCGTCATCAGATTTTTCTTCGTAAACAGCAAGAAAGCCCTGAAACTTGATTTGTGAACCCGTAGCGCGTAAGATAAAGTCAGAGCCAACCTGGATGTCTGCACTAACGGTATCGTAGATAGCTGGAGTCATTTGAGAGGCGAGGAAACGTCTCCAAATTAACTGATAAAGATTAAATTGGTCTTTTGTTAAATAGCGCTGGATTTTTTCTGGAGAGTGTTGGAGGTTAGTCGGTCTAATGGCTTCGTGAGCATCTTGTGCGCTCTTATTAGTAGAGTATACTTTTGGTTGATCCGGAATGAAAGAGGGACCATAGGTATTTAAGATAAGTTTGCGGGCCGCCTGTATGGCCTCAGGCTCTATTCTGACAGAGTCAGTACGCATATAGGTAATTAAACCCTCAGCTCCCTCCTGACCAAGGTCAATCCCTTCATAAAGGCTTTGAGCTATGCTCATGGTTTTAGATGAAGAGAAGCCGTGATGCCTGCTCGCTTCTTGTTGCAAACTAGACGTAATAAATGGGGGCACAGGATGGCGCTTTTTTTCTTTGCGTTCTACATGGGTGACTCTGAATGGCCCTTTTTTTAATTTTGCTAATAGATCGTCTGCTGTTTCTTTGTTAGGAATGAGAAAGATATCTTTGTCCTTAGCTTCTTTCTCCACTCGCTTTCCTTGAACAGAGTGTAGAGAGGCTTTAAAAACTTTAGAATCTTCAAATGTTTTCAATAAAGCGCCCAAGTTCCAATATTCAACAGGTTTAAAAGCTTCGATTTCCTTTTCACGATCGACCACGAGCTTTAAAGCAACGGACTGAACCCGCCCGGCAGATACCGATCCTTCTTTGCCTCTGTGAATTCGACGATTAAGAATAGGGGAGATTTTGTAACCTACAATCCTATCGAGAAGCCTTCTTGCTTGCTGGGCGTTGACTAAAGCAGCATCGATTTCTCTTGGGGTTTTAAGAGCATTTAAAACAGCTTCTTTTGTAATTGCATTAAATGAAACACGTTTAATTTTTGTGTTGGCGGGCAGTATTTGACTAATATGCCACGCAATTGCTTCTCCTTCTCGATCAGGGTCAGGAGAAAGATAAACCGTATCACATTTCTTAGCTGCTTTTTTGAGCTTCTCAATGACGTCTAATTTATCTGGCATGATAACGTAGGTTGGCTCAAAGTCATGCTCAATATCAATGCCAAACTCTTTTTCAGGAAGATCGCGAATATGCCCAATAGAAGATTCAATTTCAAAATTAGATCCTAAAAACTTCTTTAAGGTCTTAATTTTTGCAGGAGACTCAACGATAATTAATGATTTGCTCATTTTTGTTATCCCAGTAGAAATCTTCTTTTTCTTGTTAAAGTTTTTTATTTTTATGCAAAAAGAAACAATATTTTAAACAATTCTTACCTGGTTTAAGCAATAAACGTTTTGAAATATTTATGCAAAATTGAATTCTTCGGTGATGGATCTCACCTTAATTAGGTATGCGAATAGTTCAACTCTCTAGATACAATGCTTTATTCGATCAATATTAGTGTTGACTCAATCGATTCTAATATGAGTAAGATGAGTGATCATCAAACTCGTCTTGCCGTTTTTTGTGGGCAGCAAGTTGAGCATTAGGAATAATAACGTGAAATCTAAATATTTATCTACAAAAAAGGAATGACGGTTATTTTGACATAACCGTCAAGGTATCTTGATTAAAAAGAAATTGTAAGAAAGCCTGAGATTTGTACAGGTTCATCAGACACACTTTCATTCTCAAGACCTGATCGCCTATTGATGAGAAGATTCAATTCAGGAAGATAATTTACTTCCAATTCTGAAAAGATTTGTTCTTTCTCCTCAACGGCGAGTGAGCTATTTTTTTGACTCACAATGATACTCCGCTTACCCAAACTAGGTAGTTTGTTTGGCAACGGTTGCTGCAGTAACTCGTACCCTCGCTGACTGTCTAGCAATCTTAAACAATGAATAAAAAAAGTGAGTACACGTTTATCCCCATTGCTGCTTTTTTTGAGGTTGTGGTTTTACTAAACTGCAACCGATTCACCATTTATTTTTTTAATCTTGCAGAATGGTTATTTCTACAAGTTCCATTTCTAAATAATTTTTCAAAAACTCAAAGGTTGTGGTTTGTGAGCTTGTAAGACTAATGCCACCTCCTCTTTGCTCGTAAAAACAGCCACTTTTTTTGAGTGTAAGGACCAAACAATCTTATTCATCAAATTAGTATAAGATCTTATGATTTTTTGCATTCATCATATGCAAGATTATCAAAAGCTTACCATCTAATCTATACTTGCTATAGCATTTTTTCAAGCATCTATACAACCAATTTAGTAATAAAGCTTACTATGAAATAGAATTTTTTAAACGAGATTCATTGAGCCGGAGATGTTGAATAAAATCATTTAACGATACATTTTCATTGTTAAAATGGCTCATTACTTTTTCTAAGGTTGTTGTAGAGATCTTTACTGGATAAGACCCATTGCTGATTTGCAACAGTTCGTCCCAGCTTTTTAATTCAGCGTCTTTTTCATTGAGTAGATGCTGAAGCATAGCAATACGAATGAGATTAAATAAATAGAGGCCGGCTTCAAATTGATGAGCGCTTTCTTTACCTAACTTTAACATGTCCTCTTTGATGGCTAAAGAATTCTTTAAAGCCTCTTGCAATTGGTGATCAGCAATCAAAAGTGAGTTTTTAGCAAAACCTAGATAAAAGGGGCTAATTCTGCTGCTAACGCGTTCAAAATTTCTCGTCGCAAACTGCCTAGCTAGCTCGGGATGATTGTCAATTAGCAAGCTTTGCGCTAAGATACCATCGTATTTGGCATTTAATTCGGGATGTTTGATAAGTATCGTCTGGAGTTCTGCTGTAGCAGATGATGCTTTATTAGGTTGATTTAATTGAGTGGCCGTATTGGCAGCCTGAAAATAGTCTTTTTCCGATTGCACGTTTTTATGAGCTGCGTAACGATAAATGAGTCCCAATGCTAAACCTAAGCAAACAAGGCCCATGATGAGCTGTCGACTATTATTTTGTAGCCAGTCGAAAATAGGATGATCCTCAAGAGAGGATTGAGTTAAAAAAGAGGAAGGAAGTTGTTTTGCCATATTACACCGCATTTAGAGATATAATAAATTATAAAGTCTGAAAAATTTTTGGGGAAGATGAAAGTGCCAGTAGAAGAAGAGCTTCGTTTGGTAGAAATCAAACAAATTAAGACAAACCCTTTCCAACCACGCCGTGAGTTTGCTAAAGAAGAATTAGAAGAATTAGCCTCATCTATTAAATCTGTAGGAATTATCCATCCACCGGTGGTTCGGCCTCTCTATGGCTCGAACAATGAATATGAATTGCTTGCAGGGGAAAGGAGGTTAAGGGCTTCTGAATTAGCGGGACTTAAAGCCATCAATGTGATCATAAAAAACTTTAGCAACCTTTATTCAGCTGAAGCTGCGCTCATTGAAAATATTCAACGCGTCGATTTAAATCCTCTAGAGATAGCTAAAGCATTAAAAAGCCTAGCAGAAGATTTTAAATGGACTCAGGAGGAAATATCCGAAAAAGTAGGTAAAAAACGGTCAACAATCGCAAATTACTTTCGGTTATTAACACTTCCCGCTGCGATTAAGGAAAGTTTAACTAAAAATCTACTTACAATGGGACATGCTAAGGCGATACTTTCTTTGCAATATGAAAAAGATCAACTAGCCCTACATGAACGTGTGTTAAAAGAAAATCTTTCTGTTAGGCAAACAGAGGCTCTGGTGCTTAAGAAGAGCAAAGCGGATAAAGCGGAAGAGTATATTGATCCTCAAAGAGACTTTTTTTTAGAAGCCATAGCCAAAAAAATGGAAGAAAGGTTAGGAACTAAAGTAATTGTGACAAATAGCAAAGTCATTATTGATTACTACAATCTGGACGATTTAGATCGCATTTTGGCTTATTTAAATATTGGAGAGTAGGTCTTTGGCCTCTCTCATTGGGGTCTTATGTTTTTCGATATTAAGGGATTGATCGTAGCACTTTTGCTATTAGGATCATTTTTTTTTCTTCGAATGAAGTCGTGCGAGCCCACACGCATTTTTTATCCTCGTTTATCATTGATGGTTCCTTCTTCTCAATCACGCAAGAAAAAGTGGCTGCCATTCCTAAAGTATTTTTTATTTCTTGGCTTTGGATGCTTACTTATGGCGTTGATGGATCCAAAATGGATCGTGGCTACCGCTACCAATGAAGTTAAAAAAAACTTTTCTCCCAGTGAAGGAATTGGAATTTATCTCTTGCTAGATCAATCTGGGTCGATGGGAGAAAAAGGAGCGATACAAATCCAAGAAAATCAGTTAAAGCCCCTAGCAAAGATTGATTTACTAAAAGAAAAAGCAGGACAATTCATTAAACATCGGTCTAATGATCTCATTGGGCTTGTGACATTTGCACGATTTCCCCAGATATTAGCCCCATTAACGATGAACCATCAAAGGGTGCTAGATCAATTAGAGGCATTACAAATTGTCAAAGATAAAAATTTGGATGGCACTGCTATTGGCTATGCACTCTATAAAACTGCTCATTTAGTTGCCTCCACAAAAGCTTTTTACAAACAAGAAGGCCAACAATTTAATGCTGTCATTATTTTGGTTTCGGATGGTCTGCAGGATCCCAATCCTTTAGACAGAGGCCATGCGTTAAGGTCCATGGAAATGGAAGAGGCTGCCAACTTTGCGAAGCAACACAAGATTAAAATTTATATGATTAATATAGAACCGAAACTCAAAGAAAAACGATTTGAACCCAATTTAAGACAATTACAAAGAATCGCAGCGATGACAGGAGGACAATTTTTCTTAGCAGATGGAAGTAATGGAATTCAAAAAATTTTAGATCAAATTGATAAGATTGAAAAAAAACAGCTCCCTCTAAGGTCCTACCAACAAGCACAAAAAAAAGAGTTATCGACTTATTTTTTAGAATTAGGTCTTATGATGCTAGCTGGATATGTAATTTTAAGATTGACTTATTTTAGGCGAGTGGCATGATCCCGCGTGATTTGACTTTTTCACAGCCCTTGATGGGTACTTTTCTCCTCTTTTTGCCTCTCTTTATTTATCTTTTTTATATTGCAAAACGCAACAATAAACAAAAACTTTCACAGCTAACTTCAAACGATGAGATATCGCGGATTGCTGTTGTAGGAGATAGCCGACGTTTGATCTTTAAAGGGATTTGTTTCTGCTTATTTTGGCTGTTAGCTTCTTTAGCCTTAATGAGACCGATAGGGAATGCTCATTACGAAAAACAACCATTAGCTAATCTACCTGGCCAAGATGTGATTTTTCTGCTTGACTCGTCATATTCCATGAGTGTTAGAGATTCTCCAGGTAAGATTTCTCGATTTGATTATGCCAAAGAGATCGTTGATGCCATAGCAAAAAAGCTTAATGGTTATGACGTGATGTTAGTCACTTTTTCTGGGGACGCAAACCTTGTTGTTCCTCAGACACAAGATACTTTTTTTTTACGTCTAAGGTTAAAAGATCTCGAGCTGAATGAGGACGTGGGGACTTTTGGAACAAATTTTTTTCAGACATTGACTAGTTTAAAAAAGCTTTATTTTTTTGATATCGCATCATCAGCGCCAGCATTAATTATTTTATCAGACGGAGGAGATACAGGTTTAGATGATTTACCCATTGAACAGCGTAACTTAAAAATAGGACGGATTGAACAGGCCGTTAATAATCAATTTCCTAACACCCGTATTTATGGCATAGGTTTAGGCACATTCCAAGGGGGTGTGATCCAAGACGTTACGTATCAAGGTCACCAAGTGACTTCTCGTTTGGAGCCTTCAATCCTATCTAGATTAAGTGGGATGACCGGTGGAAAATTTTTTAACGCAAGCGATTACACCCCTCAAAGTTTGGCCAATCATCTCGTAAGTATGCTCGGTAGGGAAGCTAACGGGCAATTTTCGGAAAGAGAAGTCTTAGTAAAAACAGTGGATGAATTTTTTCAGCTACCCTTATTTTTAAGTATTCTTTTCCTATTCTTGTTTCTCTACTTCCCTTCAGTGGCAACAAAAGTGAGCCTATGGTTATTGATCTCGCTTCCCGGTTTTTCCTCAGAAGATTTTTTGATCCGGCACTCTGTAACTAGAGAAAATTTTGATGCAGCTATTCAATACTATCATCGCATGAAATCAATTCTTCCGCCTTCTTCTCACCCTGTTATTGATTATAACTTAGGTACAATCGCGCTGAATGAGGGGCGACTGGATGATGCTCTTGAACAGCTAGCAGATATTCAATGGTCTAGTGCTAATGATTTAGTCAAATTTCGTTCTTTCATTAATATGGCTGCTACCTATCAACAGCTTGCAGAAAAAACGGCTGATCCTCTAGAAGCCTATTTCGATGCCTACCAAGCTTTTCTAATCCTTCACTCGCTTCCTAATTCTGACTCTTACCACTTTTTTAAAGAAGATGACTTAAGCATCAAAGAAACCATCAATCAGGCGTTTAATCGTTTAGAAGAAACAGAAGATCAAGTGATCTTACTTGGTCTTGTGTGGTCGCAACTCTCTTTATTAAAGAGTAATTTTAGTTCTAAGGTCTCTTTGGATAAATGGATGGCCAACCCTCACTTATCTTCTCTGTTTACTGAATTTATACCGTTCGACCCTAAAGAAAAGGCTGAATCATTTATATTGATAAAAGAGAAGATCAAACAACATATTTTAAATTTGCAACTTGAGAACAGCCAGCTTCTTCAGTACCTTTTAAGCTTTTATACCGTTGGATTTGACTCTAGCTTCATAGCACTTCTTCAACAAAAATTAACGCAACAGATACCTCATAATTCCGATGTCAATGAGGCAAATCACAATCTGAAGGTGGGAATGAGAGCTGAAAAGGATAGAGAAATTCCGATGGCTATGTTCCAATTTTTGCAAGCTAAACTTGCCTTACAATCTTTAAAAGTAATGCAGGAACAACATTCGGTAAAACGAGCCTTGCAATTGCTTATCATAAAGAGTCAAAATGTCTTGGCAAGTAGGCGAATATTTTTAAAACAACCTATTCTCAGATGGAGTGAACGATTGAAACCTTTGGAAAGTGAAGTTTTAAAAAGGAGCCAGGATATTTTTAAAATAATTCAAGATTGGCAAAGGCTGCGTTTTAATCGAGGAATTTGCCAATGCTTGCCATGGAATGATGTGATTCCGTTATTAAAGCAAGCTGACGATCAATGGAAGATGGCTGCTGGTAACGAAGGAGTTTATGAGCAGATCAGCTTGCATAAAAAAGCAATTCAGTTGTGGAGGGAAGCATTAAAGTTGCTGGCTCAAGTACCCGAAAGCCCATTAAAAGAACAAGAAAGGAACAAGTTACTTAGTGAGCTGCAAGAAATGCAGTCTTTAGATAAACAGCCTGTGCCTTTAAAGCCAATTCCTCAAGAAGGTAAGTTTTGGTAAGAATCGTATTTTTATTTTTTTTAATTTGCATAAGAGTTAATGCTCAGGAAGTTACGGTGTCAACCGAAATTCCTTGGGATGGTGTCTATGAAAATCAACCGATTGAAGGTTATGTGTCTATTACTCACGATAAAACAGCTCAGGTTGACACAAACAGTTTTAAAATGGGCAAAGCACCTTTAAAGGTATCTTTGTACAAGGAAGTGGCTCTTTCAGATTCATCCCCAGTCATTATTTCTCTTTATCAGTTCACAATCCCAGGTATGGCAAAAGGACTTCAGCTTTTACCTGCAGTAAGTGTAAAGGTAGGAGGTAAGCCCTATCAATCCGCAGAAGTTTCTTTCGAGGTTCTAAGCGGTGCAAGGCAGCGTGAAATAGGGGTGCCAAATTCTCAAAGTGCTTTCTTGAAGTTGGAGGCCTTTATTGCTAATGAGCAGGCTCTTTATCCAGGACTTAAGACGCAGGTTGGGTACCGCTATCTTTTTAACACCAATATTGAATTAACAGAAGAATACCTTCCATTGTTGGAAATGGCTAATTTTCGCAACAGTGGAGATAAGGACATTCAAGATCGACAGATTGGAGATGTGAGCGTTCATACGATTATTCAAAATGTAGAAGCCCTCCAACCAGGGACCTTTTATTATGGTCCCTCTTTGATCAAAGGTTATGCTTACAAAGAAGAGCGAGGCAAACGCATCTATTTAGAACCTCAACTTGTTTCTGAAGCTCCTCAATTAAAAGTAACGGTATTAGATTTCCCCGAAGACAATAAGCCGGCCTCTTTCAATGGAGCAGTAGGCAATT
Organism: Parachlamydiaceae bacterium HS-T3; assembly: GCA_000829755.1. Lineage (GTDB taxonomy): Bacteria > Chlamydiota > Chlamydiia > Chlamydiales > Parachlamydiaceae > HS-T3. The sequence goes on along the minus strand of BBPT01000023.1, from coordinate 32,456 downwards.
TTAATTTTAATGCCCATTTATTGTCTTCGAATCAATTAAGGATCGGTGATCAGCTCGAGATAGAGCTTGTGGTCATAGGAGAAGGTCAATTAGAAAGTGTACAACCACCGCAACTTTGCTGCCAACCCAATTTTAGTGGTTTTTTTAAAATGAGTGATCTTCCTCCTATTGGGAAAATACAGCAAAATAGAAAGAGCTTTCTTTTTCAAATCACACCTTTATTTGCTGATATCGCGGCTATTCCACCGATTGAATTTTCATTTTTTAATCCAGCAACTTTGAATTATAAAAAAAAGTTAAGTGATCCAATCCCCATTCAAATTTCACCGGCTCCTCATCAGGATGTTCCGGCCCAAAGTTCTAATGCTAACACCTTTCGTCAGCCTGATAAAATTCAGCCTAACTATGTATTGGTAAAGGCTGATCTACACAATCAATGGTTTGGCTCATGGTGGGTCTTAGGTACTCTACCAATTGCTCTCTTTGCTCTTTTCTTACAGCAGGCCTATATTCAAAAACGCGATGAATCTAAAATGGCTAAAGCAGCTAGTGACGTGTTTTTTGAACAGGCGATTTTTGAAGCAGATCGGGCTAAAGCAGCTAGGCTGTTAGCTAAGGCTTACTTGCAACTTTTTTTTGAAAAATCGTTAATCAGTCAACCCAAAACATCGATTGAAGCTTTACCCAATGAATCACCCTTTTTAGAAGTGAAAAGTCTTTTTTCTTTCTTAAATAGGGATCTTTATGCTCTTTCCAATCAAAAAGAATATGACCAAGTCTTTAATAAGGCAAAAGAATTATTTCAACGATTAAGGAGATCGTAAACGGATGCGCTATTTTTTGCTTTTTTTGAGCTTTTTTATCTTTGAAGATCAAAATGAATGGTTAAAGCAATTAGGGCATCAATCTGCTGTAGCAATTCAAGAAAAAGATCCTATGATGAAAGAAGAAGGGTTGAATCAAATTTTTGCGCAATATGCTTCTTTAGCACAAGAATATCAGCCAAGTTTAGGAAATGGGAAGTTATATTATAATCTAGCTAATAGCTATTACCACTTGGGCCAGTATCCTTATGCCCTTCTTTATTATTATAAAGCGCAGAAACTAAGGCCATGGGATCCATGGGTACAAAAAAATATTGAAGCTGTCCAAGCTGAGATGTCTTTAGACGAGCCAGCTCTTGCTCTATCAGCAGGTGAATATTTTTTTTTAGCCTTTTTACCCATGCCATTAAAACTCCAATTATTTGCATTGTTCACTGGTTTATTTTTGCTGTTTAGTTCTCTTTATCTTTGGTGGCCAAACATGGCTTTAAAATTTAGTTCCTTTGTCTCTATGATCTTTCTAATCGTCATCAGCTTAAGTATGATTTATAGTTATTATTTTTCTCCTATAGAAGGGGTAATTATGAATGCTTCCTATCTTTACCAAGCACCTAATGAAAATTTAGAAGCTGGGAAAAAACTGATACCAATTGGGTCCAGAGTCACTCTTTTAGAAGTAGCAAGTGAAGGGAAGATGCTAAAGGTGACAACTTACAAAGGAGATTTAGGTTACCTTGCCTCTGAAACAGTCAAAGTCATTTAAATAGACATTGGCATCTTTAATGATTGAGGCGGCTTCTGAGCAGGGTTTCAGAAAGGCCACAAATGACAACAACGAGGCCACATAAGGAGGCACAGCCGAGCGCTGCTATAGCCACAATTGCACATCCAATGCCAATAGGCGGATTAAGTATCATGGCCAATAGTCCACAAACAATCGACGTGAAAAGAGCACCGACAGTCGCTATGCCGCCGGCGATTTCACCGAAATCAAATGCTTTAATTATTTTTTTTAACATTTGCTGCGAGTGAGTATATGTTATTGGGGGAATAGGCATATGAAAGGAATCTACTCGTAGCACCATAGTCAATCCTGGTTCGCATTAAATTTAATGGCCAAGGTACTTTTATTGAAATTTTGTCTCAATATATTTTTGAGCAAGTGCGGCTACTGCTGCCACCATTCCAGCTAGTACGGCAAATGTGAATGCTGTGGCACAGCACGCTATTGCTATTGCTTGATAGGGGGGGAATGGATCGAGAGTGGCAAGTCCAAATAAAATAGCCGTGGCAAGGGACTGAATGACAATATAGAGGGCGAATGATTTTGTGGTATTCAAATTTTTCGCCAGCTTTTGCAATTTCGCTCTTTGCGGAGAATTCCTATAAAGAGGTGGTCGATGTGGTGAGAAGTAGGCTGGTAATCCCATAAATCCTCGTTAGATTAGCTCACCAGAATAGTGAGTTTTAAGTGTACCATCAGGCATGAGAAGCTGTAGTGAGCCATCTAGGTTAATTTTTTCAAACTTTCCCTGGCAAACCTTCTGATAATTATTAAATTGAACAAGGTCTCCTTTTTGATAGATTAAAGAGTTGGTAAAGATTTCATAAAAAGGAGCAAAGCCTTCCGTTAAAAAAAGTTCTAGATAAGCGTGAAAAGCGTCATTTAAAGCAGCAAATACAAGATCCTTATCAATATGATTCCCTGTCTCAACAAATAGCGAAGTAGCAGGACGATCGAGCTTGACCAACTCCTGTTCTGTCATATTGATGTTTAGGCCTATTCCAAGCATAATGGCAAGTTGTTCTTCGATGCGAGTGGTTTCGCAGAGAATACCCCCAACTTTTTTATGATTAAGTAAAAGGTCATTAGGCCATTTAATTTTAGGAAAAAAAGAAAAATTATTTAAAGCTTTCAAAGCGGCGAGGGCTAAAATTTGCGTGAGATTACCGATGTCAGACCTTCTTTTGTCTACAAAAAAAACATAAGTAAGGTAAAGGTTTTGATCGGGAGGGGATGACCAGGTATGTTGGAATCGGCCATAGCCATTTGTCTGTTGTGCTGCAGAAATGATTGTTAGGCGATTTCTATCTAAATCAGTTAAGTGTTCTTTGGCCCATGTGTTTGTTGAGGATAAACAAGAAAAATGAAATTTTTTTATCTGCATAATTAACCCTATTCCACCCCTGAGTAAAATGCACGATGAAATAAAAAAATGCAAGGTTATGATTTATGGTTAGGGCTTAGCTATGTGGAATTCTCAAGCAGTCAAAAGAATTGACTTTCGAATAGTGCCAATCATTATCTTATTAATGATCATTAGCTTACTGGTTATATCAGCCAATACGATTCCCGCTCACGATGTCGATGAATCCTTTTTTACCCCAGCGGTTAAACGACAGATTCAAGGATTTATTCTGGGGATAGGTGTTTTTTTATTTTTAGCAGGTTTTGATTATAACAAGCTTCGTGAGTGGACATGGCTTTTATATTTTCTTATGCTGGTAGCTTTGATTGGACTTTTTTTTACCGATCCAATCCAAAGAGTTCAGCGTTGGTATAGGATTCCCTTAATTGGAATGAACTTTCAGCCTTCAGAGTATGCTAAATTAATTGTCGTAATCAGTTTAAGCTGGTTTTTAGAGCGTAGAAAAACACAGGCTGAGTCCCTTTCCACCGCTTGCCTGGCAGGCTTGATTGTGGGAATTCCCTTTATTTTGATTCTAAAACAGCCAGACCTTGGTACAGCCCTCGTCTTATTCCCTATTACTTTAGTGATGTTTTATATCGGTGGATTGCACCCCAGGGTGATTCGTTTGATGTCAACTCTGGGAATGTTCATCTTGATTCTTGTTGCATTAATTTTTAGCGGAATTATTTCCCATGAGGAAATTAAACCCTATGCGATCAAAGTTTTAAAAGAGTATCAGTTTGAGAGGTTAGATCCGAATACCCATCATCAAAAAGCAGCTATTACTGCAATTGCCATAGGGGGTCTTACTGGTAGTGGCTGGCATAGCAGTGCCTTCACAGGGGGGGGGTTTTTACCGGCACCCTATACAGATTCTGTTTTTTCTGCTTTTGGTGAAGAGTTTGGTTTTCTTGGGCTTGTTTGCCTTCTAGCCCTTTTCTATGCTCTTCTTTATTTTAGCTTTCAAGTGACAGCTGTAGCTAAAGATCATTTTGGCCGATTACTATCTGCAGGAATTACCGTTTATCTTGCTATGCATATTCTAGTAAATATTGGAATGATGTGTGGATTATTACCTATTACAGGTGTACCATTAGTGCTGATCACTTACGGAGGATCATCGAGCTTAGCGACGATGACAGCGTTAGGTATTTTACAAAGTATTTATAGCAGGAGGTTCATGTTCTAATGTTAGGGCATCAATTTATTTTTCAGTCAGGCGTTTGGCTAGGTCAGGGAAAAATTTCTTTCAGTGCCTCCAAAGAGCAGATTCCTTTTAGCACTAAATGGACAGTTGAGGAGAGATTGTCAGACGCAGGGGAACAGACGATCTTCTGTCTTCAAGAAGTAGAGATGCAAGATACTGGTGATAAACTTAATAATCGCATCACGCTCTCTGCTATTCAATCCCCCCATTTTCAAGTTGAGCTGACCAATGAAACGATCGATAAGATTACAGGTAAGGGAATCGTTGATAACGCAACCATTGCTTGGGAATTAAGAGATAAGGAAGGATATGAAGGGTTTGAGGTCTATGAAAAGCAGGGTGATGGGGAGTATACTTTTCATGCAGAGTATGCATCTTCTGAGAATTTTAGAACTGTGATTGATGGAAAAATATGGAAGAAAGCTTTTCCTTCTTAAGAAGGAAAAGCCTAAAAACCAGGAACGCTCTCCTCTTCAAGAGGAGAACTAATCATTAAGCTTTAATCTTAATGTCAACACCAGCTGGAAGCGTGAGCGTTTTAAGAGCATCGATTGTTTTCCCTGTTGGGTTAACAATGTCAATAAGACGCTTATGAGTACGGATCTCAAACTGTTCACGTGACTTTCTATCGATGTTCGGAGAACGCAAAACGGTGAAGATTTCACGCTTTGTAGGCAATGGTATTGGCCCAGCAACGCCTGCACCTGTACGTTTCGCGGTCTCAACGATATCTGCTGTTGAGCGATCTAAGAGACGTTGATCATAAGCTTTTAACCTAATTCTGATCTTTTGTCTTGATTGTTGTTTAGGCAATTGCTTTTCTTGCTTTGCCTGTTTTTCTTGTTTTGCCATAATTTTGATCCTTAAACTTTAAATTACCTCTTCATGATCTCTTCTTGTATCTTTGTAGGAACACGCTCGAAATGGCTTGGCTCCATTGAGTAAGTCGCGCGGCCTGAAGTAAGAGATCGCAATGTTGTAGAATATCCAAACATCTCGCTCAAAGGAACTTCTGCGTGGACAATAACTGATCCTTTTTGGTTCTCTTGCCCGAGAATTTGGCCTCTACGGCGGTTTAAGTCTCCAATAACATCACCGATATGAGCTTCCGGTGTTGTTACGTCCACTTTCATTATAGGCTCAAGAATAATGGGCTTCGCTTTGCGTGCTGCTTCTTTAATAGCCATCGAACCGCAAATCTTAAATGCCATTTCATTGGAGTCTACATCGTGGTAAGAACCGAATACAATGGCGACCTTGACGTCAACTAGATTGTATCCTGCTAATACCCCTGTGGCGAGCCCCTCTTCGATACCTGAGATAACAGCAGGTATATATTCTCTTGGAATGACACCACCAACAATTTTGCTTACAACTTCATTCCCTTTACCTTTTTCGTTAGGTTCAATTTCAAGTTCAACGTGTGCATACTGGCCACGTCCGCCTGATTGCTTAACAAATTTGGTTTTCGTATCGCTAGGGGTCGTAATTGTTTCTTTGTAAGATACCTGAGGTTTACCTACGTTTGCCTCAACACCAAACTCCCTCTTCATACGGTCGTGAAGAATCTCAAGGTGTAGTTCCCCCATCCCTGCGATAATCGTTTGGCCAGTATCCTCGTTGGTATAAACGCGGAAAGTAGGATCTTCGCTGGAAAGCGAGCTAAGTGCGCCGGCTAGCTTTTCTCTGTCGGCTTTTGACTTAGGCTCAATCGCCATAGAAATCACCGGTTCGGGGAAGTCCATTTTTTCTAGAACAATCGGGTTCTCGATTGCACAAAGAGTATCCCCTGTTGTCGCCGATTTAGGGCCAATTAACGCAGCAATATCGCCAGTGAAGAATTCGTCGCGTTCCTTTCGCTGGTTAGCATGCATTTCGATTAAGCGAGAAACTCTTTCTTTAACCCCTTTTGTTGTATTCAAAAGAGTCATTCCTTTAGTAAGTGTTCCGCTATAAATTCTTGCATAGGTTAAGCGGCCGACATAAGGGTCTGTCATAATCTTAAAAGCAAGAGCTGCTAAAGGCTGATTATCGTCAGGCTGAAGAAGAATTTCTTCGTCGGAATCAAGCTTATGAGCTTTAATCGCCCCACGATCCAAAGGAGATGGCATCCAAGCAACAACAGCATCTAAAAGTTGCTGAATTCCTTTATTTTTAAAAGCCGAACCACAAAGAACAGGGTTGAACTTGTTAGTTACAACGCCTTTGCGAATCACCCGATGAATCTCTTCTGCTGTTAGAGAATCTGGATCCTCTAATACTTTGGTCATAAAAGCTTCATCGTTTTCATCAATGGTTGCTAGCTCTTCCAGGAGTTCTGAACGCATTTTTTGCGCTTTCTCAAGCAGATCAGCAGGGATATCTGTTTCTTCCCAGTCAGCACCTAGTGTTTCGTCATGGAAATAGAGTGCTCTCATAGTGATAAGATCGATCATTCCTTTGAATTCTGACTCTGCTCCAATAGGGCAGTGGACAGCAATGGCATTCGCATGGAGCTTTTCTTTCATTGTATTGATCGCATCAAAAAAATCGGCACCTGTACGGTCCATTTTATTGACAAAACAAATCCTTGGCACACCGTATTTGTCTGCTTGGCGCCATACGGTTTCTGACTGAGGTTCCACACCTGATACGGAGCAGAATACAGCAACAGAACCATCAAGAACCCTTAATGACCGTTCAACTTCAATGGTGAAGTCAACGTGGCCAGGGGTATCGATAATATTAATCTTAGCGTCTTTCCAAAATACAGTCGTTGCGGCCGATGTGATTGTAATCCCGCGTTCTTGTTCCTGCTCCATCCAGTCCATGGTAGCGGCGCCTTCATGCACCTCACCCATTTTGTGCACACGCCCAGAATAGTAAAGAATACGTTCTGTGGTTGTCGTTTTACCGGCATCAATGTGAGCCATAATACCAATATTACGAACGTTGCTAAGTTTTTCATTTGCTTGTCTTGGCATTCCTTACCTTCCTTACCATTTGTAATGAGCGAAAGCTTTGTTTGCTTCTGCCATACGGTGTGTATCATCTTTTTTCTTGATGGTTGCACCTTGGTTATTGTAGCAATCTGTGAGCTCTTGAGCTAGAGCATCTTCCATCGAGCGGCCAGCTTTGCCTCTGGAGTTGATAATAATCCAACCCATCGCCATTGATGTACGTCGGTTAGTAGGAATTTCGATAGGTACTTGGTAAGTAGCACCACCAATTCTACGAGATTTAACCTCCAAAGAAGGTTTTGCGTTTTCTAGAGCTTGCTCAAACGCCTCGAGTGGATCTTCTAATTTGACTTTTTTTGCAAAACTTTCAATTGCATTGTAGACAATATGGCGAGCCACAGATTTTTTACCGCTAATCATCACTTTATTGATAAATTTTGCGATTAGTTCACTGCCATAAATTGGATCTGGCGCAACTTTTCTTTTCTCTGCGCGGTGTCTTCTAGACATTATTTCCTCATATTTTTTAAAAACTCAACCACTGATGAATGAGCTTTAGATTAAATTTTCTGCGAAGATCAATTATCTTCACCTAAGTCAAAGACTTTGCGCGTGATAGGCGCTCTTTTAGAAAAACGCCAGCCACGCACCAAAATGCTTATTATTAAGCATCCTAGTGTTACTTAGGACGTTTTGCCCCGTATTTCGATCTTCCTTGCTTACGGTCTTTTACGGCTGCGCAGTCAAGGGTCCCTCTTACGATGTGATAGCGCACACCTGGAAGGTCCTTTACTCTACCACCACGAACAAGAACGATGCTGTGTTCTTGTAGATTGTGGCCTTCACCACCTATGTAAGCAATCACTTCTTGACCTGTTGAAAGGCGTACCCAAGCTACTTTACGTAAAGCTGAGTTAGGTTTTTTAGGTGTTTTAGTTTTCACTTGCAGGCAAACTCCACGTCTTTGTGGGCATTTTTGCAATGCAGGCGACTTGCTGCGGCGTTTCTTTTCTTTGCGCGGCTGTTGTACGAGTTGGTTAATTGTCGGCATGTATGCCTTCTCCTCCAAATAGTTAATTTAGCGCGAGTTTAGCCTAAGAATTCCTTAGGTCACTCCATTTGCGCATTTGTTTTGTGCTAAATTTAGACACGTTCACTAGTGACGGATTTAGCACAAAATTAGGGGCAGATGGACTTAAATTTAAAAGGACACAATGTATCAGAAAATCATATTGCATCTTTGAGAATTTTGCAAATGTTTAATAGGGTGGATGCTGAGTGGGTGTAAGTAGCTTGTGAATCGCTTTGTTTAATGCGTACAACAACCGTTGCAATCATGAGTGTCATGCTCCGGTGTTGATGGTCTAAATTCTCTACTTTTTAAAAAAGCATCAATGCGGGATGAGAGCTCGTTGTGGATGGTTTCTATATCTAGAGCTGCAGTTTTTTCTTGATTTTCTTCTTCGTGTGTCATAAACCTACTCTTTTACAGAAAGATTTTAGGGAAAAGTAAATAAAAAAACAAGAAAAAGGGAGGTGTAAAACCATTGTGACGAGGGATAGGATTTTCTATCTTATTGGAATTAAATTCATTTTAATATTAAAATAAATACAAATTCTTTAGAGAGAATTCTAGTCTTTCCATTTTTGTGATTTGAATAACATATTAACCTTAAGATTGTTGTGGCTATTTCTTGGTCGCTATCGTTTTTTAAGATAAAAGCTAAGTTAAACTTATGAAGTGTCCCTTTTGTCATCATAGTGAGCTAAAAGTCACAGATTCTAGAGAATCGACCGAAATGAACGCGATTCGACGCCGCCGAGAGTGTTTGGGGTGTTTTAGAAGATTTACAACTTTTGAAACTATCGAACTGACTGTCCAAGTTTTGAAAAGAGATGGAACTTATCAAGATTTTCAGCAGCAGAAAATTATCAGCGGTTTAGACGCAGCTTGTCGACATACGACGATCAGTCATGATCAGGTGATAGCGTTAGCTTCTCAAATTACTCAGGAGCTGCTGCAAATGCAAATTACAGAAATTAGTACCAAGGAAATTGGAGAAATGATAATGAAGCATTTGCAAGCTTTAGATCCAATCGCCTATATTCGCTTCGCTTGCGTTTATCGGCGCTTCAAAGAGATAAGTGAGCTTATGAATGCCATTAAGGGCATTTCATCAGAAGAATTGGAAAGTCTAGAAGTTTCTAAGAAACATCAGGAGGACACAAATGGCACTGAAAAAATCAGAAATAGCTAAATTCAAGAAAAAGCTCGAAGAACTTAGAGCGCAAATGAACCGTACGTTACAGGGGGCTGCGGCTGAGGTTAAAACACCTGATGAGGCTACAGGGTATTCCCAGCACCAAGCAGACCAAGGAACTGATGACTTTGATCGCACCATTAACCTGGAGCTAACAGAGCAAGAATATCATGTTTTACGACGAATTGACCGAGCTCTAGAGAAGATTGAGGAAAATACTTACGGTATTTGTGATATTACCGGCGAAGAGATTCCTCTTGCTCGCCTGGAAGCGGTTCCCTATGCGACCATGACTGTAAAGGCTCAAGAAAAGGTTGAAAAGGGATTGATTTAAAAAGTGTCTAATCGTCGGTTAAATCGAAGCTTTTTAGCGATTCCTAGTCTGTTAATTCTACTCACTTTGGCTGTAGACATAACAACAAAATACTTGACGCAGCAGTTTTTGCCGCAGATGAATCACTATTATTGGTATCCATACGGCGGCATCCCTGTGTTTCAAAATTTTTTGGGGATTGAATTTTCCATTAGTTACGCTACAAATAAAGGAGCCGCTTGGGGGGCTTTTGCGCAGTATCAGTTTTTACTGTTATTATTACGCATTGGGCTCATCGGAGCGTTAATGATCTACTTGTTGTTTACAAAAAAAACGGCGCTTCAACAATGCTCACTCTCTCTTATATTAGCAGGAGCAGTAGGTAACGTGATCGATTATTTCGTTTATGGCCATGTTGTTGATATGCTGCATTTTGTTTTGTATGGATATGATTTTCCGGTTTTTAATGTAGCAGATACTGCGATCTTCCTTGGGGTTTGCGGTTACTTTTTATTTTCTTGTAAAGAAAAGCAATTGGCATGATGGAAATTCAAAGTGTTCCGGCGAGTCAAGCTGTTTCATTTCAGGCTTCTAAGTGGATCCACTTAGCCCTTTTGTGCGAGGTAAAGGAATTAGAAAGCTTATTTGAAGCTTTAGGTGAAAAGAAGATCGTTTCTATCGCAGGAGTGAGCAATCTTGGAGAGGAAGTTATCGATGAGGCTAGCTTTCTAGAAAATTATGCTAGATATATTGATGCTCTTAAACAAGGAGCAGAAATTTCCTCTTCTCAACTCTTCCGTTGGTTTACAACTGCGATATCCACTGATATAGAACATTTTTATAAAATCCCTGTCAACGAAACAAAAGGGATCATTCGTATTCAAAAGCCAGTGATTCAAATTCAACCTCACTGGTTTAGCTATTCTGTCACAGATAAAAAAATACGCTCAGGTAACTTTAGTCTAGATAACATTTCGTGGGGCTTGCAATTTTCTTATCCTCAATTGTATGAGGACCCCATTTCAAAAAAGATCCATAAAACTCTAATAGAGCCTACATTTCCCAATACGCCAATGTTTAAAATTTTACAAAAGTGGATTCGAGAACACAGCCGAGTAACTCCATTTAAGATTGAGGATCAGTTGGTTAATGCTCCTATCCGCATTGGCAAGCAATGTTTTCTTTGGATCAATCAATATCAAGAATTAGCAAATAAGGGAATGCATGTCGCTTAATTCAGTCGAGCTTGTGGGGATCGGATCAGAGCTTCTCATGGGGTTGAGTATCAATTCTAACGCTGCTTTTCTAAGCAGGCGATTGATTGACCTTGGCTTTCTGGTTCAAAGACATACCGTTTTGCCAGATGATCTTTCAGCAATAAGAGAGGGGTTAGCAGAATCTTTGAGCTGCAATTCGTTGGTGATTGCAACAGGAGGCCTTGGACCCACTTGTGATGACTTGACCAAAGAGGTGGCATCCGAGTTATTCGATTCAGCCCTTAGGGTTAATAAAGAATTGATGGATGACCTTGTTGCTCGATTTGGAGAGCGAGCGAACCTTGAGAATCAAGCGACAGTACCAATCAAGGCGCATCTGCTGAAGAATAGGTACGGCACTGCACCGGGTTTTGTTTTTTCAGGCACTAGAGGAACGCTGATCCTTCTTCCAGGTGTGCCTCATGAAATGAAAGAAATGTTTGAGACAGAGGTGGTTCCCTTTTTACAGAAATATTTTTTTCTTGATGAGCGTATTTTTACAGAGGAACTCCATTTTGGTAATCTTTTTGAATCGCAAGTCGATCCTGAGTTGAGAAAATTTAAAGAAAACTACCCCGAACTGAGCCTTGGCATTTATCCAAGAAATGGATTGCTCACTATCCAAGTAAAAGCCAATGATCCTAGTTTGGTAAGCTTAGCCAGCAAGCAATTAAAAGAGCAATTTGCTGATCATCTCTTCGATTCGGAAACTGGTTCAATTGAAGAAGCCCTGCATATTCAGTTCAAAAGCAAACGATTGAGTTTGAGCCTTGCAGAATCATGTACTGGAGGAGCTGTTGCTTCTAGACTCACAGCACTTACAGGAGCGTCTGAATTCTTTTTAGGGGGAATCGTTTCTTATTCTAACGATATGAAAGAACAAGTTCTTCGCGTCCCTAGCTCCTTGATTAAAGAGAAGGGGGCAGTTAGCGATGAAGTGGTCAAGGCTATGGCAGAAGGGGTGCAAAATCTTTCCTGTAGTGATATGAGTCTTGCTATAACTGGCATTGCTGGTCCTTCGGGAGGTACGACGGGGAAACCTGTCGGAACAGTGTTTTTAGGCATCAAGCTTAAAAATGAGCCTACAAAAACCTATCAAATTCAAGCCCATGGTTCAAGAGCGATGATTATTGAACGTGCGGTCAACATCGCGTTATCCAAGCTTTACTTTTTAGTACAAGCACTCTAGACTGTTTCCTTTATTATTTGTGAGGACGGTCCTTTCATGGCTATAAATCATTCTTATTCCTTACTCGATAGCGGCAATGGAAGAAAATTAGAAAAATTTGGCTCGTTTATTATAGATCGACCCTGTGCCCAAGCTGTATGGAAGCCAAAATTTTCTCATAAAGATTGGCAGAAGGCTCATGGCTTTTTTTCTAGAGAAGGAGAAGCTAAATGGCTCGATAAAAAAAAACTACCAGAGTTCTGGGAGATTGAAGCATCCGGGATTCGTTTTAAGATATCCCCGACAGATTTTGGGCATTTAGGTATTTTCCCAGAGCAGAGGCCTTTTTGGTTATGGATGCAGGAAGTCATACGGAAAGAAAAAGCTAAACGAGGACAAGTCGATGTGCTCAATCTGTTTGCATATTCTGGAGGATCAACTCTAGCTTGTGCAAAAGCAGGCGCTAACGTTTGTCATTTGGATGCTTCTAAAGCGATTGTCGCGTGGGCTCGAGAAAACGCGGCTATTAACCAACTCTCTAATGCACCTATTCGTTGGATTATTGATGACGTATCTAAGTTTTTGAAAAGGGAGTTAAAAAGAGAACGTAGATATGACGCAATTATTTTAGATCCTCCTAGTTTCGGACGAGGGGCAAAAGGAGAGGTCTTTAAAATAGAAGAAGAAATCCAAGATCTTTTGCAAGCCTGTAGAGATCTTTTAAAGCCACATCCTCTTTTCGTCCTTTTCTCCTGCCATACACCAGGGTTCACACCGATTGCTATGCGCCATTTACTGGAGCAGACAATGGTTGGTTACAACGGAGTGATCGATGATGGGGAGATGATATTAGAAGGACAAGAAAATGTGTTTGCGGTTCCAAGTGGAACTTATGCGAGATGGCAATATGATTGAGATCACAAGTTTGCAAAACCCTAAAATTAAACAGGCTCTCCTGCTATGGGAAAGAAAAGAGCGTGAAAAAACAAAGTTATTTCTGATAGAGGGCTATCGTGAACTCTCCAGAGCCAGCCAAGGCGGGCAACCGATTAAATGGCTTTTCTTTTGTAGAGATTTTTTTCTCGGAGAAAATGAAGAGAACCTGATTCATCAAATCAACCAGTCTGGAGCGGAAATTTTTTCATGCGCTAAGCAAGTCTTTCAAAAGCTATCTTACCGTGATAGACCTGATGGGTTGTTAGCTGTTGCCCCTCAAACGCATCTGAGCTTAAGTGCCTTTGCTGATAAATTGAACCGGAACCCTTTTCTGATTGTAGCTGAAGCGATTGAAAAACCAGGGAACCTAGGCACAATTTTAAGATCTGCAGATGCAAGTGGGGTTGATGGGGTCATTATTTGCGATCGATGTACGGATATTCATAATCCCAATGTTGTTCGCTCGAGCGTGGGTACTCTATTTACAGTTCCCATAGTAGAATCAAAAAGCGAAGACGTTATTCACTGGTTAAAAGCAAAGGGGATTGCCATTGTTGCAGCAACGCCGCATGCACAAAAAGAATATACAGAGGTTAACTTAAAGGGATCGGTGGCCATCGTAGTGGGTACCGAGCAAATAGGATTAACTGAAAAATGGATGAATCAAGCGGATATCCAAGTGCGCATTCCTATGCATGGGGTCGCTGATTCACTTAACGTGGCCACGGCAACAACATTGCTTCTTTATGAAGTATTAAGGCAGCGAAAGTAGTGGACATCATTTACGAAGACAATCATCTCTTAGTGGTGAATAAGCCAGCAGGTATCTCTACTCAAGATGTTCCTCTTTCAAATAAGAGTTTGGAGTCAGCTGTGAAGGCTTGGATTAAAGAAAAATACCAAAAGCCAGGTGCAGTATTTTTACACGCCATTCATCGGCTAGACAGACCCGTGAGTGGCGTTGTTGTGTTTGCTCGTACAAGTAAAGCCCTTTCTCGTTTAAATGAAGAGATTCGTTTAAAAAAAACAGAGAAGCATTACATCGCCCTTGTCGAAGGGACTCCAATAAAAGCTGAAGGAACTTTAGAGCATTATCTGTTCCACGGGGAGCATCGAGCTCTTTTGTCAAATTCAAAAGAAGGTCAACTTGCTCGCTTGAGATATCGGGTAATTAAGAAGCTCAAAACCGAAAGTGTGGTGAGTATTGAGTTAGATACAGGTAGATATCACCAGATACGTGCCCAATTTGCGTTCGACGGCCACCCTATCCTTGGAGACAAAAAATATGGCAGCAAACGCCCTTTCAAAGAAGATACCATTGCCTTACATCACTTCTGCTTTAAAATAGCTCATCCTATCAGTAAAGAGTGGCTGATTTTTAAGGCTCCTTGTCCGTTTTTATCTCCGGATTTTCATCTGGAACTATGTTAGGCATAGGGGGCATTGCCATTAGGACAGATTGCAAAGTTTTAAATTCATCAATGACGCGATCAATATTTTGTAGAATAACAGGAGCGTCCTGATGCTTGGCCATTTTTTCATACTGGAACAAAGACTTCAAATCTAAGAAATTTTGAATTAAAAGTTGAATATTTGTTTTCTTGTCACGACGAAAGGTTTCTTTTGCGATTTCATCTAATGCATTAGTAATCGTTAAGAATGGCTGCTGTAATTCGATATAGGCCACATCCAATTCGACAGTGATTGCTTTTGCAATTTCTAATAGCGTCAAGCTAGTTTTTACCCCTAACTCTTGCAAATCAGCTTTTTGTGCTGCTTGCCCTAAGCGACTTAAGAAATGCAGAGGATAGATTATCATTGAAATATCATATTTTGCTGCTGTTACAGCTGTCTGTCCAAGTGCGGTAATGATCGCGCTACAAACTGTTGCTAGGCGTTTGTCTAAAGCATGATCAAAAACCATTTCAGAACGCTGTAAGATGTAAAGTAGAATAAATTGAACAGTATCTTGAATACCCTGTTTTTTTAATTCCTCTGTTCCTGGAACATGGCCTATGCTTTTATAGGATTCTAGAAAAATCTTTGTGGTATGATGGAGTTCATCTATGGATGCATTGCTTAAAGCCACGTTATTACGATTAATTGAAGCAATAGCTACTTCAGCCAATGCATCAATATCATCGCATAATGCGGCTTCTTTGTTATCTTCAATATTTCTTTTTCCTTCTAGCCTAATCAACTTTACTACTTGGAAAGGATCTAAAAATAGAAGGGTTCGTCTCACAAACAAAATGAATAAATCTAAACTTGTGCCCATAAAAAGGAGCCATAGGCTCAAAAAGTAAGCAGGCTTGGCTACTACAGCCACAAGAGAAAAAAAAGAAAAAAGCAGGCTCCCTATAAAACCGATGAGCATCTTTTTATCTTTTTTATAAAGATCAAATAGGCGAGAAGTTACCTGTGTTTGGGTTAATTGCAATGGGATATAACTCAAAATGGCCGATACAGCTGAAAGAAACAATATCAGCATACTTGCTCCAGCCATCCCTATTGAGGATAAATCACTTAGATGACTTTGATTTTCATAAGCCAAAAAAAATGCAAGTAGAATTGAAATAATTGTAAACATTGCTAATTCCTTTAAGAAGGGCTAGTTATCTTTATGCATGATACAACTATTAAGTATCTATACAATTTTTTTATAAAATTGTGTAAAAGGAGGAGAGATTCACCCTAGGCCATATCATGCCCCAAATTCATGAAAGACGAGTCAAACAGGTTCAACGAACATGGAGGCAGGAGCAAGGAAAAACTCATGCAAATCATTCATCGAATACCATGCGCAGTAAGGCCTATCCTTCTATTGCACAGAAGGTAAGAAGCCTTAAGCGGGTACTAAATGTGGACGTTGCCAAACGATTGGCCTGGGTAGAGCCAAGTGTGACAATGGAAGAGCTAGTTCTTTCCACTCTACATTATGGCTTGATCCCTGAAGTGGTGCCAGAGTTTAAAGGGATTACTGTAGGCGGGGCCATTAACGGCGCTGCTCTAGAAAGCAGTTCTCATCGTTTTGGACAATTTAATGACACCTGTTTAGAGTATGAGGTCTTAATAGGGAGTGGAGATATTCTTTGGGTAAGTGCTTCACAACATCCAGAATTATTTTATGGGATCTCAGGTTCTTATGGAACCATAGGAACCATCCTTTCGGTAAAATTAAAATTAATCAAAGCAACGCCTTATGTCAAAATATCTTATGAAAGGTATTCAAAAATCGATAAATTATTTGAATCTCTTTCCACAGCCCATACTTCAATGCCCCCCGATTTTTTAGAAGCTATTTTATATGAGGATAACAACTATGTTATGATTCAAGGCAGAATGGTAGAAGACCCAGCTGATGAAACTGTTTGGTCTCTCTCAGCAGCAGGGAGCGAATGGTTTTATGGTCATGCAAAAAGAGCGAGCGGGGATGAGGTGATGCCCATCTTAGATTACCTTTTCCGACACGATCGAGGTGCATTTTGGATGGGAGGATTTGCTGCAGATTGGCGAATGAGCTTGAGCTATTTTATTCATAAAATAGCCTTAATGATAGGGGAATGGGCGGACGTCTCCACAAGACTATTGCCTAAGGAAAGAGTGCCAAAAAGCCCAGGAGTGTTATTTAGATTACTTTTTGGGTGGCTAATGAATAGTCGTCATCTATATGCAAGCCTGCATGGTGGTAGCGAAAATTGGTTTGAAGACCATTTTGTTATTCAAGATTTCTACTTGCCAAGAGAAACGGTAGAGAGCTTTGTAAGGCAAGCCTCGGAAAAATACCGCATCTTTCCTCTATGGATTTGCCCCATACTTTCGACGAATACCTCGCAATTCTTCGCTCCTCATTATAGAGAGAAAAAAGAGCTCTTATTTGATGTGGGCTTGTATGGGCTTCCTTCATATGCGAAAGGTCCCGAGGCAGTTAAAGATTTAGAAGAGATGGCCTACTCCTTACAGGGTCGTAAAATGTTTTATTGTTATACCTATTTATCTGAACAAATTTTTTGGGAGTATTATCCCCTTCAGACCTATCGGAACCTTAGAGAGCAATACCATTGCGACAGAATGTATCCAGAAATAACGGAAAAAATCTTAAAATGATCGAATATACGTGCCCTATGCACCCTGAAGTAGTCACAAGTCAACCGGGAGATTGCCCTAGTTGTGGCATGGCCCTCGAACCCAAGTGGCCAACTTTAGATAATCAGGATGATAACGAAACTAGGCTCCTAGCGTGGAGATTTTGGATTTCTTTAGTCATGTTGATTCCTTTGATGTATGCTCACTTAGCCCATCATCGTCTTCCCTTCGAAGATGAAATGCAGTTAACTTTCACCAGTCTCATTCTGTTTATCACGGGTTGGCCGATTACCTATAAGGCCATTTTATCCTTTATCCACTGGCGATTGAATATGTTCTCTCTAATAGGCTTAGGGGTGGCCGCAGCTTACTTTTACAGCATTTTTATTTCTTGGGAGGGAATAAGCTCTCCTCTTTACTTCGAGTCTGCTGCTATGATTTACACATTGGTGCTTCTAGGCCAATGGCTTGAAATAAAAGCTCGTAAGAATTCAGGCGAGGCAATTGCCTCATTGATGAAGTTGATGCCGAATACAGTCATTTTGGTTAAGGACGGTAAAGAGAACCAAATTTCCATTGATGAAGTTCGGGTGGGGGATCATCTTCTTGTGCGTCCTGGTGAAAAAGTTCCGCTTGATGGGAGAATTCTTGAAGGAGTCACCTGGATTAATGAATCCATGATTACAGGGGAATCAATGCCAGTATCAAAAGGACCTTCTGATGCGTTAATAGGGGGTACTTTTAATGAAAACGGCTCAATCGTTATGCAGGTAGAGAAAGTTGGTCGTGGGACAGTACTTTCCCAAATCATTGATTTGGTTGTCCAAGCGAGAACGAGTAAAGCATCCATTCAAAAACTTGTTGATCACGTTTCTGAGTTTTTCGTTCCTATCGTCGTCATCATTGCGATTGTTACTTTTTTTGCTTGGATTTTTAAGGGGCTTGATTTTGGTGCTGCGATGTCCTTCTCTATAGCCGTGTTAATTATTGCATGTCCATGTGCTTTAGGATTAGCCACTCCTTTAGCCATGATGGTTGGATTAGGTAAGGGTGCTCAAAACGGCATTTTAATAAAAAATGCCGAAGCCATTGAGTTAATGGATAAAGTAAATCAATTGGTGATTGATAAAACAGGGACTTTGACGGAAGGAATCCCTATTGTCAAACTCATTTTCCCAATAGGCGCTGTCACTGAAAAACAGTTGATAGAAATCGCTGTAAGCTTAGAGCGATTGAGCGAACACCCCTTGGCAAGAGCTGTTGAAAAAAAGGCTCAAGAGTTTCATCTTCGGCCGCTTAAGGTTTCGCATTTCGAGTCGTATAAAGGAAAGGGCATCGAAGGAGTCATCCATAGTAATCTTTATAAAATTGGTAACCAGTCTTTTGCTGAAGAGCAAGGAATTAAATTACAAGCCTTTTCTAAAATGATTACAGAGTGGCAATCGAAAGCATTGACGTTATTTTATGTCATGGAAGGCGATGTTCTTGTAGGCATTATTGGGACTTCGGATAAATTAAAAGCCCATGCAGCAACAACACTAAGATCAATAAAAAACGAAGGTATCCAGGTATTAATGGCGACAGGTGATCATAGAGAAACAGCAAAGGCTTTTGCTTCTAAGCTTAATATTGATTATGAAGCAGAAGTTTTGCCCAACGAAAAATTTAAGATCATTAAAAATCTGCAGCAAAATTCTAACATTGTTGCTATGGCAGGAGATGGGATTAATGATGCCCCTGCACTTGCTCAAGCCGATGTTGGGATTGCGATGGGGGGAGGAACTGATATAGCCATGAAAAATGCTTCTATTACCTTACTTAGCGGGGATTTAAGAGGAATTTTGAAATTCCGTCGACTAAGCATTGAAACAATGAAAAACGTTCGTCAAAATCTCTTCCTAGCTTTTATTTATAATGTGTTAGCCATTCCTTTAGCTGCAGGAATATTTGCTTCGTTTGGCTTGACCTTAACTCCCGTAATAGCTAGTGTTGCCATGACATTAAGTTCATTGTCCGTAGTACTTAATGCATTACGATTACGACACATTTCATTAAGGTAAATCAAAACTAAAAAAATGAATTTCTTTTTATATTTTAATTTAGATCTTTGAGAAAAAAATCTATAATGTATTTTTAATAAATTTCCGCTCTCATTATTTCTTGCCTATTAACGTTTAAAAATCCATAATTACTCTAATGGTTATAAGAGAAATTCTATGTTGCAAAAAAAAATTGTATCCTCCATTGAAGAAAGCATCAAAGCTTTAGATGTTTTAAAAACAGAGGCGGGTCTTTTATTTATTGACCAAGTAGCTCACCTCCTGGCTCGTACATTTCAAGCAGGGGGCAAAGTTCTTATTGCAGGTAATGGGGGGAGCCTTTGTGATGCAAGCCACTTTTCTGAGGAACTCACCGGTCTATT
The DNA here is from genome assembly GCA_000829755.1 of Parachlamydiaceae bacterium HS-T3. Classification (GTDB taxonomy): domain Bacteria; phylum Chlamydiota; class Chlamydiia; order Chlamydiales; family Parachlamydiaceae; genus HS-T3. The sequence continues at coordinate 12,852 of BBPT01000023.1, read as the reverse complement.
TAGGAATTATCGATGCGCGCTCCCTGCTATTTCCTTAGCCGAACCCGGTCATATTACATGCGTTGGTAACGACTTGGGCTATGAATGGGTATTTTCTCGAGGAGTTGAGGCTTATGGAAAACCCCAAGATGTTTTTATCGGTCTAACAACTTCTGGAAAATCTATTAATATTATTCGAGCTTTTGAAACGGCTAAGCAGCGACAGATGGTAACAGTGGCTTTCCTAGGAAAGGGGGGGGGCGAGCTAAAAGGTGTTGCGGACTATGAAATCAGCATTGATGGATTTAAAACCTCAGATCGCATTCAAGAAGCTCATATGACAGCTATGCATGTCATTATTGAAATGATGGAATATCTTCTATTTCCCCAAGTTCAAGAAAATGATTGTTCTCGTCCATTTTCCTCCTACTACGCACAACAGCAGCCCGAATTAGCTTATTAGGTAGCTTATGTGGAAAAGTGGGGAGTTTTATTTTTTGTCTATCATCAAGGGGGAAAAAAAGGGGTGCCTTGCTGCTATCATTCGATGTGTGCTTTTATTTTTAAGCTATCCATTTAAGTTTCTTGTTAAATTAAGAAATTTTGCTTTTGATCATGGTTGGTTAAGAAGTTACTATCCTCCTGTTCCTTTAGTGATTAGCATTGGTAATATCACAGCAGGGGGTACTGGAAAAACGCCTGTCACTCTAATGATTGCGGAAGAGTTCAAAGACCAAGTCCCACTAGCCATCTTATCTAGGGGGTATCGTTCTCAAGCAGAAAAATTCTGTTCCCCCATTTTTTTGAACAAAAGTAAAGGCGTTATCCATCCCGCTTCCTTGTGCGGAGATGAGCCTTATCTTCTTGCTGACAATCTGCCTGATGTTTTTGTGATCGTGGGAAAAGATAGGCATATGGCCTCTAAAATGGCGGCTCGATTTGGTGCTCAAGTGATTTTGCTAGATGATGGGATGCAACATCGCAAGATTGCAAGAGATCTTGAAGTAGTGGTGTTGGATTTACTGGACCCCTTTGGCCAGGGTTACTTCTTGCCAAGAGGGCTTTTAAGAGAGGACATTGCTTCCCTTGCTCGTGCAGATCTGATTATTTTTAATCATGCAACGGATCATGCTCGTTTTGAAGCGATTAAAAGGCAAATTTCACAAAGCACTTCAGCACCAGTTGTTGCTACTGAAATGGTCCTCGTTGATGTTTTAAGCTTACAAGGGACATCCATTGGCTGTTTAAAGGGAAAAAAGGTAGGCATATTTTGTGGTATTGCTCATCCCGAGTATTTTCGCAAAACGGTTGAAGATATGGGGGCTATCATTGTTGGAGAGCATTTTTTTCCCGATCACGATGCTTTAAATTTGAACGAGTTACAAACTTTTGGAAAAGAATGCCTTGCATTTGATGCTGAATTATTAGTATGCACAGAAAAAGACAGGGTAAAAATTTCTGATCCAGTTGAACTTTGCCTGCCCATTTGTTGGGTAAAGTCCAAGCTCAAGGTGATTGAAGGGGAAACGCACTGGAACTCTTTTATTGAAAGAGCAAAAATGACTTTGAGAATAAAAGTTTAGGTCGAAAGAATGAAGTTATGGGTAAAAATTTTAATTGCAATCGTGCTAGGTGTTATTGCTGGCATTATCTTAGGACCTTCTGCTGAATATTTAAAACCTATTGGCCAAGCATTTTTAAATTTGATCAATATGATCATTGTTCTTCTTGTTCTGTCATCGATGACAGTAGGGATAACAAGCATTCATGATCCCCAAAAACTGGGAAGAGTTGGTATTAAAACGCTTCTTATCTATCTTATAACAACAGCGATAGCGATCACGATAGGAATTACCTTTGGTAAAATTTTTCGTCCAGGAGACAGTTTAAACTTGCAAGGACCAGAGCAAATCCAGGTTGCAGACCCAAGTATTAGTCTTTCTGGAATTTTCTTATCAATTATACCTTCCAATCCTATTGCCTCTCTTGTTGAGGGCAATGTTTTGCAAATTATTGTTTTTGCCGTTTTCTTAGGTATTTCTATTAATTTCGCTGGAGAAAAGGGCAAGCCATTACTAGAACTCTTAGAATCTTTAGCCGATGTGATGTATCGACTCACCTCGATTATCATGGAATTTTCACCTATTGGTGTGTTTGCGATCATGGCTTGGGTTTCAGGTTCTTTTGGCATTATGGTGCTTTTACCCTTATTGAAATTTTTGATTCTTTATTACCTCGCGTGTTGTTTACATATGCTAATTGTTTTTTGTGGGGGGTTAAAATTTTTAGCAAAGCTTAGCCCTTTACCCTTCTTTAGAGGTATGAGTGATGCGATTATGGTTGCGTTCTCAACGAGCAGTAGTTCCGCCACCTTGCCAGTTTCAATGCATTGTGTTCAGCAAAATCTAGGTGTATCTAAAAACCTGACAAATTTCATTCTGCCTTTAGGATCCACGATCAATATGAACGGTGCTGCCCTTTTTCAAGGTATGAGCGCAATCTTTATCGCTCAGGCTTATGGCATTGATTTAAATTTTCAATCACTTTTGATTTTAACTCTCACAGCCACCTTATCGGCGATTGGGGCCGCTGGAATTCCAGGAACAGGATTTATCATGCTGTCTGTCGTTTTTAGTTCCGTAGGCATTCCCATTGAGGGGCTTGCTTTATTAGCCAGTATTGACCGCATTAGAGAAATGTTTTCTACGGTTGTTAATGTACTAGGGGATGCTGTTTGTGCAGTTTATGTCGCTCGGAGGGAAGGGGAGCTTGATGAAAGGCAGTACTACAATAGCAAGCTCGTAGAAATGGAAGGGAGCGAAGGTTAAGCTACCTTGCTGCCCTTATGATTATTGTTCATCTTGCGCGACTGTATAGCCGGGGTTCCCATCAAAGGTGTAGAGGGATTCAGTTTTGACGAAATCGATCTGTTGTTGCGCAAATCTTTTTAATAATTCGGCAACATCTTCATTGGTTGGTAGCTGCTCTTTAGAGGGAGAGACAAAACGACACCTCCAACTATCTACACATGAAGTTTCTGGAGCTTTTTCTGGCCATACTTTTGCTCCTCGATTGCTAATCATCTTTAAAGAGAAGGGATCAAAAGCAACTTTTTTTAATTGAGCGAGTACTTCTTCAACTGATTGCTGCGAGTCGATAAAAATATCGATACCAACAAGTTGTTTTTTTTGTTTGGATTCTTTTTCTTCTCTTTGAAGATTTAAAGTTTTATTAGCATTGTAGTGGACAGGCTTTAGATGTTGGGGCAGCTGTCCTAGACGACTAATGATGGCTTCAGCAAATTCTTGTGTGCCAACTTTTTGTCGGCTGACACTCTCTTCAAAGATATCATAGGTATGAATGCCATTTTCTATCGTCTTTAACCATGCGTTATGAATTTTTGCCGCTTCTTCAGGAAGGCCTACATGGACGAGCATGAGCACTGAGGCTAAAATTAATCCTGATGGGTTGGCTATGTTTTGGCCGGCTCTTCTTGGGGCTGATCCATGGATTGCTTCAAACATGGCGGCATTTTCTCCAATATTGGCAGATCCTGCGAGACCTACTGAACCAGCGATTTGAGCGGCAACATCAGAAAGAATATCGCCATATAAGTTAGGCATAACGATAACGTCAAAGTTTTCCGGTGTATCGGCAAGTTTTGCAGCACCGATATCTACGATCCAGTGATCAGCTGTAATGGTAGGATATTCTTTAGCCACCTCGTCAAAAATTTTATGAAATAAGCCATCTGATAGCTTTAGAATGTTGTCTTTAATAAAACAGGTTACTTTTTTTCGATTGTTGGCAAGAGCATACTCGAAAGCATAACGAATAATTTTCTCGGAACCAGGTCGAGAAATGATTTTGAGCGCATGAACGGTATCTTGAGTTTGACGATACTCGATACCAGTATAAAGATCCTCTTCATTTTCTCGTACGATGACGACATCCATATGGGGATGTTTGGTAGCTATATAAGGAGCATAGGCTACACAAGGACGAATATTGGCATAGAGTCCTAGGGTTGTTCGAATAGTCACATTTAAGCTTTTAAATCCTCCTCCTTGAGGGGTGGTGATGGGGGCTTTTAAAAACCCTTTAGCCTTTCGAATAATATCCCATGTTCCTGGTTCAATACCGGTTGGAAACCCGCGCAAATAGACTTTTTCCCCGATTTCAACATGATGAAATTCTAAGGGAGCACCTGTTGCTTTTAAGATGCTCAATGTAGCCTTCATAATTTCTGGACCGATACCGTCACCTTCAGCAATTGCTATGGTAATTTTTTTTTGAGCGTGCATATTTTCCCTTTAAAAATTTACAATCTTGAGCCTAATCCTTGGATGATTTAAAATCTAGATATAACCCCAATCTATAAGGCTTCCCTGCTGAGTGTTTTGCGATAGATTCAAAATATTACGCATTGACAAATTTAACGCGTAAGTCTTTAAAAGCAAATCGGTTTCGTCGCAGGGATGATGATAATGATCTTAAATGAACTATTGAAAAATGTAGAACTTAATCTCTCTTATTTCATTAAGGAGATTAGACAAGAAGAGATAGAAAGAGTTTTTCTTGCGTTAAAGGAATGCAAGGGCATTATTTTTTTTACAGGCGTTGGAAAAAGTGCCATTGTGGCGAATAAAATTGCTGTTACGATGACATCAACTGGAACTCGAGCTTTTTTTATTTCTCCCACAGATGCCTTGCATGGTGATATTGGTTTAGTATCTAAGGACGATATTCTTGTCGTTTTGAGTAAAAGTGGAGAAACGGATGAGCTATTAAACCTTATTCCCTATGCGAGGAATAAGGGAGCTGAAATTATTAGTGTTGTCAGTAATCCAAAAAGTCGCTTGGCAAAGGCTGCTAACATGAGTGTTACTTTGCCAATTTTAAGTGAACTTTGCCCATTTAACATGGCGCCCACGACCTCTACTCAGATGCAGATGATTTTTGGTGATACCTTAGCTGTGGGGTTGATGCGTGAAAGAAAATTTACGCTAGATGAATATGCGATGAATCATCCTGCTGGTTCGATAGGTAAGAGGATCTTGCTAAGGGTAAAGGATTTAATGCTTCAAGGAGAGCAAGTGCCTAAGGCTTCGCCAGAGGATAAGTTAATTAACACGTTAGTTGAACTATCTGATAAGAAAGCCGGTTGTGTTTTGATTGTAGATCCTGAAACCAAACTTCTTGGTATCTTTACAGATGGAGATTTAAGAAGAGCTCTGCAGACGATTGGAGCAGAGGTCCTGCAGTATGCGATGAAGGATCTAATGAATACAAATTGCCGTACTATTCATCCCCAGACTTTGGCCTGGGAAGCAATGAAAAAAATGGAAGGAGATCAAACTTCTCCTGTGATGGTACTTCCGGTTATCGATGAGGCTGGACATGCGGTCGGCTTAATAAAAATGCATGATATTTTGCAATCAGGTCTCTGAAGTCTTAAGGGTGCCTTTAAGGCATTAAAGAAATAAAATGAAAGCAAAAAACTATCAATTGACAAGCTACCCCATTGGAAGCTTGCGTGAAATTTTTTTCGTTTCTTGGCCATTGATTGCAGGCCTTTTATCTGGCAGTATCATGATGTTTGCTGATCGTGTTTTTTTGGCTAACTATGATCTTGCTGCATTGAATGCTTCTGCAAACGCGGGTATGGCTTTTTTCGCCGTTATTATTATGCCAATGGTGATTGCGGGGATGTCTGAGGTATTTGTCGGCAGGCTTAATGGAGAAGGTCAAAAGCAAAGAATTGGTTTATCTGTCTGGCAGATGATTTGGTTTAGTATGATGATGGTCCCTTTTTTTTGTTGGGGAGGTCGGCTACTCTCACCATTTTTTTCTTATGGAAGTGCTAATGTTGATTTAGAGGCGGATTATTTCATTTTGAGTTGCGATTTTGGCGTGTTCTGGGTCCTCTCTTCCGCTTTGATGGGTTTTTATATAGGTCTGGGACACTCACGAATTGTGATGCTGGCCACATTTATTGCTAACTTACTTAATGTTCTTTTTGACTATCTCCTTATTTTTGGTATTGGTCCCTTCCCAGAGTTAGGGATTAAAGGCGCTGCTCTAGCTACAGGTGTTGCGACCTCCTTTCAAGTCGCATTTTTTGCTGTAGGCTTTCTGTCAGCGAAGAACAAGGAAGTTTTTGGTACTCATTGCTTTAATTTCGATAAAAAATTATTTTTGGAAACCATCCGGATTGGCGTTCCCGCTGGCCTTGGCCGTTTTGTGGAAGTCGTTGCACATGCTGTTTTTTTTAGACTTGTTTCTTACTCAGGCGAACTTCAGCTGACGATTGTTGCATTGGTCCAGAGCATCTATGTTCTTTTTTCTTTTTCTTCGGAAGGCCTTTGTAAGGCGGTAACTGCCATTGCCTCTAATTTGATGGGGGCTAAGAAATTAAATTTGATTGGCAAAGTCATTCGATCAGCAATGCTACAACATACCTTTGTTACCTGTGGCTTCGCTGTGTTCCTGTTTTTTAATGTCAATGAGGTCATTAGCCTGTTTATCCCTAAAGCAGAAATGCATTTGCTAGAAAATCAAGAATTTATGGATGCAACATGGAGAGCCCTTTTTTGGATGGGTATTTTTTTCTTGATGGACGGCTTAAGTTGGACAATTGTGGGCCATTTAATGGCATCGGGCGATACAAAATTTATTTTCTGGTCTGCTGTGATCATGAATTGGGTTGCCTATGTTCTACCTGTCGCTTTCGGTATTACTTATCTTGGATGGGGAGCTCAAGAAGCTTGGTTGGTGATCGCATTTGCTAGTTGCCTATTCTTTGCTATTGTCACTTGGCGCTATTTATCTAATCGATGGATGTTGGCTCTTGCGAAGATGGAGCGAGAATTAGAGCAAGATTATCGTGCTTCAATGGTTTATAAAGAGGATTAGAAGGATGAATTGGATGGTATTGCTTGGTTTATTTGGAGCTAGTTTATGGGGTGCAGATCCACAAGCTCCAGCAGGTCCTGAAACGCCTTCCGGGCCTATTGTTCCCTCTGGGCCTTCCAATCCTTCAGGCCCTCCGGCAATCGAAGGGCCCACGGGACCGCAAAGCGGTTACATGGGACCTTCTGGAAAGATTAAGTAGATAAGACTTCTTGAATTATTTCTTCCAATTTTTGAGCTGGGATCGTAAAGAAGCCTTTACCCTGTGCATATCTTTCTTGTAGCATATCGCAGATCTGCTTTCTCAGTCCATTTTCCTGAGGGAAAGCTTTTAAAAATGTTTTTATATTATCAGGTGCCAAACGATCTCTAGGATCTAGGCTGGCCTCTAGAATCGATATAAAACGATCATCGTTTGAAAAATGCTTAACATAAGATTTGATCACGAAAGGTAGATGTTCCGGTCTTAAAATGATGACATTTTGAATTATCTTTTCAACATATTCTCTATTTGACGGTAGTAACATTCCACAAGTATCTTTGCGTATAGATTCTGGGCGACTTTGAAAAAACTCCATGAGACAATCACTATGGTCAGCATCAAAGTCTGTGGAAATGGCAATAGTTCGAATAAAAAAACTTGCTCGAAGAACGTCAATCTTATCTAGTTGGTTGAGAGTATTTTCGAGAAACGTTCTCTTATCTCTTATTGAGGAGAAAGCTCGTATAAAATAATAAGACATTAATGGAATGTGAACACGAGGGGGGCGGGGAACCTTTTCCAGCATCTGAATGACGTCTCTTATGACTTCAACATCGACGGATTTAAAGATTGCTTGAACCTGTTGATCGCTAGAGAAGACCATATTTTTTGTGTAGATAAATAATAAAGCTCTCAAAGCATTAGCATATTCTACTGGATCGACTCTTTTTAAAATAATTTCCACTAACCTTTTAGGTGTAAAAAGATGAAAAACTTTTTGCAACTGAAGAAGGTCCTGCTGCTGCTGAAAATCCGTGTATTGGTTAATATACGGGATAGCTGAGATTAATAACTCTTCTTTGGATGAGATCTTATTAATAAATTCTTTAATTTTTTCATCTCCCAGAGGTAATGACAAAAAGGCTTTTATGGATGATAGTTGAACACTGCTTAAATTTTCATGGAAAACTAACTCGAACGTTTCTAGGTTCATTGGCTGGTCACAAGAAAAAATGACAGTTTTAAATTGGCATCTAGAATGTAATTTTTGAAGGGTTTCTATGGAAGGAATGTATTGAGAGGGTAGAGAAAGAATGGTCGCATTTTTAATATGATCTAGAAATGCTGCTGTGATTTCATCTTCATTTTCAAGCGCTTGCTCTAGGGCTTGGTTGGCCTCTTTTTCAGATAAAACTTTTTCTTCGAGGATTTTTTGGATTTCCCCGGTTATAATTTCTGGAATACCTTCCTGAGGACGACCTGAATATGCTTCATGGGTTGCATCGCCATTTTCAAACTCTTGTTCTAAGGTTTGGTTGGCTTCGTCATCCAAAGAGGCTTCTTCATCGGATACTTCTTCTGTTTCTGCCGAGGTAATTTCTGGAATACCTTCCTGAGGATGACCTGAATATGCTTCATGGGTTGCATCGCCATTTTCAAACTCTTGTTCTAAGGTTTGGTTGGCCTCGTCATCCAAAGAGGCTTCTTCATCGGATGCTTCTTCTATTTCTCTTGTCGAGGCTGTTTCTGAAATGTCTTTCTGGGGATGATCTGAAGATGCTTCAGGTGCTGTATCATCATTTTCAGGCACGTGCTCTATGGCTTGGCCGGCCTCGTCATCCAAAGGGGCTTCTTCATCGGAAGCTTCTTCTATTTCTCTTGTCGAGGCTGTTTCTGAAATGTCTTTCTGGGGATGATCTGAAGATGCTTCAGGTGCTGTATCGTCATTTTCAGGCTCGTGTTCTGAAACTTGATCGGCCTCGTTTTCAGATAAGACTTCTTCATCGAAGGTTTCTTGTGTATCTTCAACTATAAAAGGCTCGGTTTCTGAAATGTCCTCTTGCGAAGGTTCTCCGACAATGCTCGTTTGTTGCTCTCCTCTGGGTTCAGTATTTTCTTCGGAAGTTCTGATGTCCTGTTGAGTAGGGGTGGGATCATCCTTTGGAGATGCTTTTTCTTCTCTTGTTTTTGCGGCTTCCTTGTAGCCTGCAAACTCAATCACAAGCTTTCGTCTCGATTTTTCTGAATCGATATGAAGGCAGGCTTGCATAAACGCAGGAGTCACTTTATTTAGCTCGTCTAGTGTTCTTTTTTCTTTTTTTGCATAGTGGATGACTCTCTTAGCTAGGGACGTTGCTCGTATATATTCATGGTGGGAAAATAAAAAACAAATACGTTGCCAGGTGACTTGAATGCGTTGACTAAGCCAATGGCAACACGAATGAGGTTTCTGTGGCTTGATATAGAGAAATTTAGAGAAGTGTTCAGGCGAGATGCCTCGTAAGTTGATAGTCATAAAAATACCTTATTGATCTTAATAAAGCGTTAATGCTAACGAACTAATATATTAAAGAAAATATTAAAAAATTAGTGACAATCTTAACGAAGTAATGAGTTAAAGGAAAATATTTAAAATACGTTTAAACTAATCTGAAAGAATAATATCTCTGATTTCTTGTAAGGAACGATGAGAGAAAAATGGCAGGAAGAGGGATTGATGATCGTCAAGGATGACTTTAATCCCGTAAATGTAGTAATGATCGATCCACTCAAGGGCTCGGACTTTGTTGAAAGGGATAGAAGCTTTTAATTGATTTTTTTTGAAATAACAAAGCTTGTGATCATCGCTGAGATAGATTTTATTTGGTGATGATTCTAGGCGTTGTAACAGGCGATAGGGTATTAAGCCAACGGCCATTAAAACTGCTGCGAAAATAAAAATGAGCAGCCCCCATTTTTCCAACATTTGAATAGGGGTCAACGTCCCAGCAAGTAACAAAAGAAAAACCCCTAGGCCTGCAATACAAGTGCCTTGGATCAAGGTTTTCCTTATTAGGTCTGATTTAATAGAAGTCCAAAAAATTTGTTGTGGGTTCATTTTTATTTAAAAAGGTTGCATCTAAAAGCTGTCTTAAGCACCCTTATAAGGCGGGGTTCTAGAATTAACTCCTTTTAACTAGAGGATTCAATGTTTTCTCATGAAATGATTTACTTTCTTATGGTCTTAGTATTTGTGCTTGGTTACAGCCTAATTACTATTGAGCATTATATTAAAATTAATAAAGCAGCTATTGCTTTACTTATGGCGGTTCTTTGTTGGGGACTACACTTTGCTGATCAAACTCTTAACCCTTTAGATCATGCAAACTCCCTTTTAGCTCATTTAGGAGACATTAGTCAAATTATTTTTTTTCTATTAGGAGCCTTAACGATTGTTGAAACAATCAATGTACATCAAGGCTTTAGCCTCATCTCAGAGATGATTACAGCCCAGTCAAAACGCAAGGTGCTTTGGATTATTAGTGTAATTACTTTTTTTCTATCAAGTGTTTTAGATAATTTGACCACGACCATTGTAATGATAAGTCTTTTACAAAAAATTATTGAGGATAAAGAAGATCGCTGGTTAATGGGAGGGGCTGTAGTGATTGCCGCTAATGCTGGTGGTGCATGGACACCTATTGGTGATGTTACTACAACAATGCTATGGATTGGTGGGCAAGTGACAACCCAGGAAGTAATGAAAAAATTATTTGTTCCTAGTGTGATTTCGGCCATTATTCCTCTTGTTTGTCTGACTTTCTTCTTGAAGGGGTCTTTAATAAAAAAACAAGATCAGGGGATGAAACTACGAGAGCCTTCATCCAGCCTCATTTTTCTCCTTGGGGTAGGGAGTCTTATCGCAGTTCCTTTCATTAAAGTTTGGACCGGATTGCCCCCTTATATGGGGATTCTCTTTGCATTAGGAGCTCTTTGGTTAGTAACGGATAAGATCCATTGCTCTTACCCAGAAAGAAAGCATTTGCAGTTACCGGAAGTGCTTGCCAAAATTGATTTATCGAGTACGTTGTTCTTTCTTGGAATTCTGCTGTGCGTCAATTCGCTGGAAGCTGAGAAAATCCTTCTGGATCTGTCTTTACTATTTGACTCTTATATTGGGAACTCGAGTTATATTGCTCTAGCGATAGGTTTGGCTTCTGCTGTTATCGATAATGTCCCTTTAGTTGCTGCTTCAACGGCAATGTATCAGCTGCACCAGTTTCCAGTGGATAGTATTTTTTGGCATCTTATTGCCTACTGCGCTGGAACAGGGGGAAGTATTCTTGTTATTGGGTCAGCAGCGGGGGTTGTTTTTATGGGGCTCGAGCAAGTTGATTTTTTCTGGTACTTAAAAAGAATTAGTTTACCAGCCTTTTTAGGTTACATTGGTGGCTTTATTGTTTATTTCTTCATCTAAATATTAGAGAGAGAGCTTTTATGCTCTCTCTTTGTTTTCTATTGAGCTAATCTGATTTCTCGTTTTGGAATACGTGCGAAAAGACAAAAAAGACAATTCCATGTTACTTGCAAAAGTAGCCAAAGAGGGGAGCTTCTTTGCTGAAAAGCACTGCTTATTTCTAGAAGGCTATCTGATTTCATTAATCGATCCGCGTTAAATAAAATTGATCCTTTTCTCTCTTGAATAGATTGTTCATCCGTATCATTTGAGGGCATTTCATTAGCCCATTCCACTATTAAATACTGGCTCCAAGCCGATTTGAGTTGTTCGTACTGTTCGCTAATTGATCCTTTAATAGGGCCCTTCAAGTATCTTGAAGCGAGGTAGTGTTCACTCGGAAAAAGATCGGAGCGTTTATTCTCTGGATAGGACAGATTTTCAATTGAAAATAACAGTATCAAGACGGGTAAAAGCCAAAGTACCTGGTTACTTCCTTCCATTTTAAGTAACAAAGTAATGGAAAGAGCGATGGATAAAAAGATCCACCCCAACTTAAAAGGGGATAAGGTAAGAAAAAGGGAGATTGCTATAGTGCATTTTTTACCAAAGGGTGCTGTGTGCGCTTTTCTCAATGTTTGATAGCGTTCTTGAAAGTACTCGATCGTATCAATAGAAAACAGGGACGGTGTCATTTCATCATTTAAAACCGATTCATAAACGAGTAACTGAGCCTTTGAATGATAAACCGCGCCTAAAAAGGGGTAAGAAAACACCCAAAAGAGGGTAGCCAAAGCAAAACAAAGCTGAGAAATGCACAAAAGACGAGTTTTTGTTGGAAGATAAGCATCTGCAATGATCATTTTAGATTTCCTTCTTTAAACCTTACTTAAGATGATGTTAACGAATATTTACGTCAACCAACAAAAAGAAGCTTAAGAATAGAGGTGAGGGGGTATAGGATGTCTTGGTAAATGTAAATATTCACAAAAAAATATTGTCAATCTATTGCGATGAAGCAAGAAAAGGTTGTATAATAATTTTTAGGATAATATATGGATTTGTAAGTTTTCTAAAGATTGAAGGCCTTTACAAACCTAAAAAAGGAGAGAAAAGTGCTCTGCGATTTAATTTAGCACCAAAAAACCTTCCTTTTTATCGATATCCGTTTATTTGAAGTTGCAAAAAAGTAACCTCAAAAATCTTTTTTTTCGAGTTTTGGCTCGTTTCTGAACGTGATTTTGCAAAAAAAAAGAAAAAGTCGCTTGCGAAATAAATCACCTCTGAAGTATTGTTATTGCATTGAAGCGCTACGAACGAAACGAACGAAGCGAAGCAAAACGATCGGCCGAGAGTCGATCAGTAGTTCTTTGACAAAGTGAAAAAGACAATGTACAAGCACAAAAAATGAAGCTTGTGCGATAAGTCAAAGCAGCCAGCAATGGCTGCAAGATAAATCGTACGATTATTATTTAATAGCTCAAACTTTCAATAGTTTTTTTTATTGAGAATTTGATCTTGGTTCAGATTGAATGCTGACAGC
>BBPT01000024.1 GCA_000829755.1 Parachlamydiaceae bacterium HS-T3 | reverse complement strand
TGTGACAGTTTACGGTACAACAGAGTGTGGTCAGACAAGTCAATCGTTCATTTTAAATTTTGAAAATTAGTCTCAAATGATTAAACGGGATGTATTAAATGATTAAAACGATTAAGCAAATTCTTATCGCTTGTTTATGGGTAGGTTCTATCTATGCCCAAAACCATGAGAGAACGCAGAACGATCTGATTCCGGATTTTAAATTCACTTTTATTCCAAGAGAAGTGACGGAAAATAGTGCTGTTAGTTTCCTCGGTGAAGGTGGGCGTAGAAATTTTCGTTTTAATGGTACTTTTGGCTTAATCTTAAATCAGGATAATCGTTTTAAAATTTCCGGTGAATATCTACAACAAAAGTTAAAATATCGATTTTCACCAGGCAGTGCGAAACGTTGGGTGAGACAATTTGCGACAGGTGCAACCCTTCAGCATGATTTTTGCCATCCGATCATTCAAAGCGGTGAAATTTCTGGCTATTGCTCTTATGCACCAAGCCGACATTTAAGCAGGGAAACTTGCGGCGATTTTAGATATCTAAGAAGGATTGCAGGATCCACATCTTATGGCTTTGATTTAGGTTCTACTTTGAGGCTTTGGAAAGATGCTTCGCTTAGTTTAGAGGCAGGCTACGATAGAGTCGTTTATCACAATCGCTTTCACTCTAGGAAGCATGTTGAAGGTTTTGGCGGAAGCTTTGGTTTTCAACAACAATTCTTAGAGCACTTTGGCTTAAATGTAAGAGCTGAGTTTAAAAGACCCTACAACTACTATAGAGCAGCTATCCGTTGGTGTAATCCCTGTTGGAAAGGTCTCAATGTTGGTATTTTTGGATCCTATACAAGAGGTAAGTCTAAGTTACCTAATAATGCAATGGCAGGCGTTGAGCTCAATTATGCATTTTCTAACTTTTCACAAAGTGCGTCCCTAAGAAATCCTTGTTGTGAAACAAGCAGCTATTGCAGCTCACTGCTAGCTTCTTGGGTATCTTCTCCTGCAATTTATGTGCCGCAAGTATTAGCGATTAGCGAGGAGAAAAGAAGCTCAATTACGCCTCCTGTTCCGCCACCGCCACCTGTAAATGTACCAACAAGTTCGCCTATACCGAATGCAGCTTTTAATACTGCAGGTCCCTTCTCTTTAAACGTAGCATCATACTTTAACTCCAATGATGGTGGATCGCTTATTTTTTCAGCTGATGGATTACCTCCAGGAGCGACAATTGATCCAAATACAGGAGAAATTACAGGAGTTGTCGTCCCTAGTACCACTCCATTTACTGTTACTGTAACAGCTCAAAATGACTTTGGCTCAACCAGTCAAACATTTACCTTGTCCTTTTGCATCCCACCATCTTCTACAACGATTCCTAATTTCGCAACCTGCGTGGTAGGAGCTTATTCATATGATATCTCTTCTTATTTCACTAATCCACCAGGAGCTGAACCATTTGTATTTTCTGCGACAGGGCTTCCACCAGGAGCAACCATTGACCCTACAACCGGTATCATCGCAGGGGTAAACCCGCAAAATAGCAATGTTTATCATGTTACAGTGACGGCGGATAATGGTTGCTCATCTGCATCTGAAAGTTTTACGATTAGCTTTACCTGTGCACCACCAATTTCAACTCAGATCCCTGATACTGGTTTACCAATTACTCCGGGCACTCTATATATTTTTGAAACAGCTCGTTACTTTTCTGATCCTTGTGGCAATCCCATTACTTTTAGTGCCACAGGGTTACCTCCAGGAGCAACCATTGATCCTGTGTCTGGTGTCATTAATGGGGTAGCTCCTGCTTCATCAGAATATTCAGTGACAGTCACGGGTACTACTCGATGTGGGCAGACAAGTAGAACCTTTCGTTTAATATTTTTTACTTGAGTAAAGAAGTTCTATACTTGAAGAGTTTTTATGAATGAAAAATGCAAAATTGCCCAATTTTTTCCGATTTTATTATTTATTCTTTTATTAAATACCCTAAATGGCTCTGCTCGAGAACAAAATGACCTTATTCCAGATGTTAGATTTACTTTAATTCCAAGAGAAGTGACAGAAAATAGTGCTGTCAGCTTTTTGACAGAGGGAGGGCGAAGAAATTTTCGCTTTAACGGAACGCTAGGGGTTTTCTTCAATTCTAGCAACCGTTTCAAAATTTCCGGTGAATATCTACAACAAAAGTTAAAGTATCGATTTTCACCAGGCAGTGCGAAACGTTGGGTGAGACAATTTGCGACAGGTGCAACCCTTCAGCATGATTTTTGCCATCCGATCATTCAAAGCGGTGAAATTTCTGGCTATTGCTCTTATGCACCAAGCCGACATTTAAGCAGGGAAACTTGCGGCGACTTTAGATATCTAAGAAGAATTGCAGGATCCACGTCCTATGGTTTTGATTTGGGTTCTACATTGTCGCTTTGGAAAAATGCTTCGCTTAGTTTAGAGGCAGGCTACGATAAAGTCATTTATCACACTCGCTTTCACTCTAGGAAGCATGTTGAAGGTTTTGGTGGTAGCTTTGGTTTCCAACAACAATTTTTAGAGCACTTTGGCTTAAATGTAAGAGCTGAGTTTAAAAGACCCTACAACTACTACAGAGCAGCGATCCGTTGGTGTAATCCCTGTTGGAAAGGTCTCAATGTTGGTATTTTTGGATCCTATACAAGAGGTAAGTCTAAGTTGCCTAATAATGCAATGGCAGGCGTTGAGCTCAATTACGCATTTTCTAACTTTTCACAAAGCGCGTCCCTAAGAAATCCTTGTTATGAAACAAGCAGCTATTGCAGCCCACTGCTAGCTTCTTGGGTATCTTCTCCTGCAATTTATGTGCCGCAAGTGTTAGCGATTAGCGAGGAGAAAAGAATGCAAATTCCTACCAAGTTTCCAACAAGCACCCCGATACCAGATGCTGTTTTTAGTGAATCAGGCCCCTTTTCTTTTAGTGTGGCATCCTATTTTGATTCTAATGGCGGCGGACCGCTTATTTTTTCAGCTGAGGGGTTACCTCCAGGATCCACGATTGATCCTGCTACAGGCGTCATCACAGGAGTCGGTATTGCGGGGGCTCCTTTTACTGTCACAGTAACTACTCAAAATGACTTCGGTGCAACAAGTCAAACATTTATATTATCATTTTGCAATCTACCGTCCTCTACAACGATTCCCGATTTTGCTACTTGTAAGGTAGGGGCTTATTCATATGGCATCTCTGCTTATTTTATTAATCCGCCAGGAGCTGAGCCATTCGTATTTTCTGCGACAGGGCTTCCACCAGGAGCAACCATTGATCCTACAACCGGTGTAATTACCGGGGTAAACCCGCAAAATAGCAATGTTTATCCTGTTACAGTGAAGGCCAATAATGGTTGCTCATCTGCATCTGAAAATTTTACCATGACCTTTAATGCATGTCTGCCACCAGTTTCAACACATTTTCCTGATTATACGGTCGGAGCTGCGGTAGGTTACTTCTACTTTGTCGCTACAGGTTCAGCTTTTTCGGATCCTTGTGGGAATCCCATTACTTTTACTGTTACAGGGTTACCCCCAGATTCAACTATTAACCCTGTAACTGGAAACATTTCAGGGATAATTCCTCCCAGTGGAGTTTTATATCATGTGACAGTTTACGGTACAACAGAGTGTGGTCAGACAAGTCAATCGTTCATTTTAAATTTTGAAAATTAGTCTCAAATGATTAAACGGGATGTA
>BBPT01000025.1 GCA_000829755.1 Parachlamydiaceae bacterium HS-T3 | reverse complement strand
TTTTTACGCCTACAAATCCAAGGAAAAACTCTACGTCTAAGCAACTTATCTCTAAGAGATTCCGCATCATAGCCTTTATCCGCTTCGAGAATAGGAATTATGCCTTTGCTTGGCAAATCCTCTATATGCTTATGAATTCGATCTAGCAGGGGTTCAACTTGCTTACGCTCATCACCGTTAGCTGGCGTACTTGTAAAGGCGACTGGTGATCCATTTCCATCCACTAATAGGTGTGTTGTGGTCCCTTTTCCTTTAAATCCATATTCAATCTGCTCTCCTCCTCCCTTTCCTCCGGGAAAAAAAACCATCGGCAGCTAAGCGTTCCCAATCCAATTTCCCAGCTAATTCTGCAGTTTCAATTAACGTGGACTGTATCTTGTCTAATGTGCCATCAGCTTGCCATCTACCCAGCCATCTATGTGATCCTGTTCTAGAACCCCATTGTTCTCCTTTAGGAACGTCGCACCAACGAGAACCTGTAATTAATATCCATAAAATGGTGTTGCAGACGGGCCTCCATGGTGCATGTGGAGAGCCTTTTCCTCTCTTCTCAGGCTCATCAGGCAACAGAGGTTCAAGTACTTGCCACTGGGTATCGGTTAGCCCATTAAATCTTCCTTTGGTCATGATCTTTGCTCCTTATAAAGCACAGAATCATACACTACATTCATTAAAATTTAAATTAGTGGGATAGACTC
>BBPT01000026.1 GCA_000829755.1 Parachlamydiaceae bacterium HS-T3 | reverse complement strand
AGCTAGATATGGCACTCCTGAGATCATAACATTATTATTTCAGCATAAAGCCGATTCTAATCACGCTGATAATAATGGTCAGACACCTTTGCACGTTGCAGCGGAATATGGCGCTCCTGAGATCATAACATTATTACTTCAGCATAAAGCAAATTCTAACCATGCTGATAATAATGGTCAGACACCTTTGCACATCGCAGCTAGATATGGCACTCCTGAGATCATAACATTATTATTTCAGCATAAAGCCGATTCTA
>BBPT01000027.1 GCA_000829755.1 Parachlamydiaceae bacterium HS-T3 | reverse complement strand
GCTTTCTTAACGATCTCGACCATTTCAATTTTGGAGGGACAGACGAAAGTAGGCAGGGCGAAGTCCTCTGGGCTTACCTCTAAAATCCCCATCTCTTCAGCCGAATCAAAATCTTCAGCCATTAAAGCCTTAATGAAAGGCATTGTAGGGACATTTAGAGGATTGACGTCGTTATATAATGTTGGATCAATAAAAGCTCGAGGTTCGCCATGTTGACTAGTGGTAAAGTCATACTCTCGATCTTCATTATTAAAGTGACCCGATAGGTAGGCACGGCTATA
>BBPT01000028.1 GCA_000829755.1 Parachlamydiaceae bacterium HS-T3 | reverse complement strand
CATAACATTATTATTTCAGCATAAAGCCGATTCTAATCACGCTGATAATAATGGTCAGACACCTTTGCACATCGCAGCTAGATATGGCACTCCCAAAATTATCAAACTATTGCTTAAACATGGCGCCGATCCTTATAAATATGATAAGTGGGAAGACTCCTATCTTACTATTACAATAAAAGATAAGAATTTAGAAAAGCTTTGTGCTTTTATTGAAGAATGGGAAGATCTTAACCAAACTGACATAAA
>BBPT01000029.1 GCA_000829755.1 Parachlamydiaceae bacterium HS-T3 | reverse complement strand
AGAATCGGCTTTATGCTGAAATAATAATGTTATGATCTCAGGAGTGCCATATCTAGCTGCGATGTGCAAAGGTGTCTGACCATTATTATCAGCGCGATTAGAATCGGCTTTGTGCTGAAGCAATAATGTAATGATTTCAGGAGTGCCATGCTCTACTGCAAGTTGCAAAGCTGTTTTACCATTTATGTCAGTTTGGTTAAGATCTTCCCATTCTTCAATAAAAGCACAAAGCTTTTCTAAATTCTTATCTTTTATTGTAATAGTAAGATAGGAGTTTCCCCATTTATCATATTTATAAGGATCGGCGCCATGTTTAAGCAATAATTTGATGATTTCAGGAGTGCCATATCTAGCTGCGATGTGCAAAGGCGTCCGACCATCATTATCAACATGGTTAGAATTTGCTATATGCTGAAGCAATAATGTAATGATTTCAGGAGTGCCATGCTCTACTGCAAGTTGCAAAGCTGTTTTACCATTTATGTCAGTTTGGTTAAGATCTTCCCATTCTTCAATAAAAGCACAAAGCTTTTCTAAATTCTTATCTTTTATTGTAATAGTAAGATAGGAGTTTCCCCATTTATCATATTTATAAGGATCGGCGCCATGTTTAAGCAATAATTTGATGATTTCAGGAGTGCCATATCTAGCTGCAATGTGCAAAGGCGTCTGAGCATCATTATCAGCATGATTAGAATCGGCTTTGTACTGAAGTAATAATGTTATGATTTCATGATTGCCATATCTAGCTGCAATGCGCAGAGCTGTTTTACCATTTATGTCAGTTTGGTTAGGATCTTTCCATTCTTCAATAAAGGCATGAAGCTTTTCTAAATTCTTACTTTCTATTGTAATAGTAAGATAGGAATTGCCCACCTTATCATATTTATAAGGATCGGCGCCATGTTTAAGCAATAGTTTGATGATTTCAGGAGTACCATATCTAGCTGCGATGTGCAAAGGCGTCCGACCATTATTATCGGCATGGTGAAGATCTGCTCCGTGCTGAAGTAATAATGTTATAATTTTATGATTGCCATATTTCGCTGCAATGTGCAAAGGTGTCTGACCATCATCGTTAGCCTGCTTGATTTTACATCCACCTTTAATCAATGCTTGTACATTTGCTAAGCTTTGGCTTTTGATAGCAGCAAAAATAGCAGGTTTGCCTTTGTTATCTGATCCATTGGCATCTACCCCGTACTTTAGCAAGAGTTGGATATTTTTTTGATTATTGGGTATCTTGGCTGCTATATGTAGTATGTCCGGATCTATGTTTGCTTTAGCTTGCAAAAGCAAATGCGTAATCACATGCGTTTTTTGCTTAATAGAAAGAGACAGTAGAGTTTCATTAGGTGGAGTTGCTACTAAACCACCGATATCCCTAAAACGAAGATTAGCATCTGCTCCATGAGTTAGTAAAAATTGCACAACTTCAAACTCTTTGTTTCTAACAGCTAAGTAAAGGGCTAGATTTGCTTTTGCTAGTTCAGTAAATGTTTCCCCTGTTGAAATTAGAGGATGTAAAATAGCTTTTTTTAGATGTCTTAATGGGAGATCATTGGCAAATAACCTAGCTAAATCATCGATAGGTAATTGCTTTAGAAGATCAAGGCTTTCTTCCATCAATATTTTGCCTTGATGATTGCGCACAATTAAATTGCTAAATAAAGTTTTATTATCGACCCCACATCTCCATTTTTGTTGGGATAGGAGATGCAAATCGTGATGAAGATTTTTTAAGTAGGCTTTTCCTCGCCCTATTTTCTTTCCTTTGTATCCAAGTTTAGGAGCGAGCTTACTTAGGGCTAAATCAGCGTGTGCTTTTGCATGCCTGTTAAGTTGGCCAAAGCTCCAAAGGTCAGCCATAGGTAAAAATTGTAAAACATGAGGAATGCAGTCATTATCAATGGGTAAAGCATCGTTAGGAGGAAGGGTAAAGTCAGCAATTTTTTTATAAACGGCATCAAGACGTTTTTTCTTACTAAAAATTTTTCTCCAAAGCCAACATAACTTTGACTGTTTTTTAACATACCCAGTATGGATTTTTGTTGCTTTATCTTGAAGATATTTAATGGCACCTGCCGCCTCCTTCTGGTAAAGAGGGTGGTCTGCAGGAAAGGTAGAAGAATACAGATTTTCCCTTAAAATTTTTTCAATTTTTTCTAAGGTATCCAGAGCATTGTGGCGTTTTTTTTGTTTTGACGCCGATTCAATAATTGAAAAATTAGGAGAACTTAGAGAAATACTAAAGTAGTTGCTACTCATTATTTAACCAAATTAAATGGTCAAATTATATTTAAATAATTGGAATATTGCAAATATTGGATTGAAAAACTCAGAAGTACCTGAATAAAAGACGTTTAAGAAATGCTCATTGTTCTGCTTGCTCAAAAAATTTTTAAAGTTAAGTTTTCACGCGGACAATTTTATGGGAAAGCTCTGTAGCCAGGTTGGCCCCTTAAGCTACAAAGCTTATATTTTTTTACTTGGCTTTTTCTGAAGCATTTTTGATCCATGCTACAATTGCAGCTAAGATGGCCCCACCGACACCGCCTCCGCCGACATTGGCTAGGATGGAAGAAAGATCAATGACTGAAGGGTCAGGAGCCGCTCCTGTATGCGTAGCTACTGTAGCTGCGGCAGCAATCCCTAAAGTTTTTAAGACATACCCGCCGATACCTCCACCGACAAGACCGCTAAGGGAATTGACAAGAGGCCCTAGGTTTTTTTCTGGCGACATTGCAGCCCCGGCAATATTTCCGCCTACTAATCCACTAATTAGGCTAATGATCAAGCTAATGGTATTAGCATCCATAAATACTCTCCTTTTACTATTTGCTTTTCTTAAGAAGCAAATTAATAACTACACTAAAAACAAGCATAGTTTTGATAATTAAATATTTATTAAAAGCCTTTATTTTTTTAATTAGAGATTAAAAAGATTTATTTGTCAAAGAAATGAAGCATCCGCCCATCCCACTTAGAGAGGGGATGGGAATTTTTTGTCTACTTTTTCAACGAAGCCATATCAATCACAAATCGATATTTTACATCACTTTTTTGCATCCTTTCATAAGCTTCATTTACTTTTTGAATCGGGATCAATTCAATATCTGCTGTAAGATGGTGTTTTGCACAAAAGTCCAGCATTTCTTGGGTTTCTTTTAGTCCACCGATTAGCGAACCAGCTAAGCATCTTCTTTTAAAAATGAGATTTCTGATGCTGGGGGAAGGATGGGGGGTTGCAGGCGCGCCAAGCATGCACATGGTGCCATCTCGCTTTAACAATTCTAGGTAACCATCTAAGTTATGGGAAGCAGAAACAGTATTAATAATAAAATCAAAACTATTCACATGTTTTTTCATCTCCCCGTCATTATTAGAAAGAACCACTTCATCGGCGCCCAATCTTTTAGCATCGGCAGCTTTACCCTGAGAGGTTGTAAATAGTACGACTTTAGCGCCTAAGGCATGGGCAATTTTTATCGCCATATGTCCAAGACCCCCTAGCCCAACGACGCCTACTTTACTTCCTTTGCCTACATTCCAATGGCGAAGTGGGGAGTAGGTAGTGATCCCAGCACAAAGAAGAGGGGCCACTTTAGGAAGATCTTCTTCTCTGTATTCTTTTGGGACATGCAATACAAATTTATCGTCGACAACAATATGGGTTGAATAGCCACCAAAAGTAACCGTATCATCAATTTTATCGATGCCATTATAGGTAAGGGTAGGTCCTTTTTCGCAGTATTGCTCTAAATGGTCTTGACAGCTTTGACATTCTTGGCAGGAGCCAACAAGGCAACCGACTGCTGCTAACTCACCAGGTTTGAAGTTACTTACTTTTTTACCTACTTGAATGACTTTGCCAACGATCTCATGCCCGGGCACGATAGGATACATCGTTCCTTCCCATTCACTCTTAGCTGCATGAACATCAGAGTGGCAAATGCCGCAATACAAAATTTCAATTAGAATATCGTTATCACGTAGCTCTCTTCTTTCAAAATTAAAGGGAGCCAAAGGGGAGTTGGCATTTTGAGCTGCATATCCTTTTACTTGCATGTTTTTTCCTTGGTTATTTCGCTCGTTTGTATAATTTTTTTTATAAACCCTGTCAACAAATCAAAAGAGAAAAGACTAAGTGCTTAACGAAGAACCAATTTGGCGAGTGTTTCCACATGAATCGTTTGTGGAAACATATCAAAAGGTTGGATGACTTCTGGGTGATAACCGAGATCATTAAGAATAGCGATGTCTCTTGCTAAACTATTGGGATCGCACGAGATGTAAAGAATCATCTTAGGTTTCAATAAGCCAGCCTGGTGGAGCAGCTTAGGATCACAACCTTTTCTTGGGGGGTTAAGAATAAGCAGATCAATAGGTGAGAGTGTTTGAAGATACTCTTCTGCCGGAGCACAAACAAAACAAGCATTGGATATATGATTCAGACGAGCATTTTCATTAGCATCATCGATGGCTTGAGAAACGCGTTCAATGCCAATCACCTGTGTAACGTGTTTAGCGAAGAACAGGGCAATGGTTCCGACACCGCAGAAAGCATCTACAATAGTTTCTCCGCCTGTGACTTCACTTAAATCCAAAGCTTTTTGATAGAGACGCTCAGCTTGTCTTGGATTCACTTGAAAAAAGGATGCAGATGAAATCTTAAAAAATAGATCGTTGAGCTTTTCAGTGATAAAAGGGGCGCCCGCTAACGTTTCATATTGGCTGCCTAAAATCACATTACTACTTTGATCATTAATATTGCGGACCACCCCTTTGACGTTAGGGTGTTGCTTCATTAAATTTTCAGCGAAGGCGTAAAGGTTCAGAGCTACATGGGAGGCTGTTACAAAAGTTACTAAAACTTCCTGAGTAGTTTCGCTGGTTCTAATCAGTAGATATTTAAGGCCTGAGGGGGGTGGGGAAGAATCTTGGAGAAGTTTAAGGATTTGTTGGTAGACAGATTCCCCTAAGAAAGAGTGAATATAGCAGGCTTTAATGGGAATTAATCGATGTGAGGAATATTCATATAAACCTAAAGAAATTTTTTCCTCAGTTGTGACAATTGGGTACTGTGTCTTATTGCGATAATGAGCAGAGGAGGGAGAGGGAATGCAGGGGTGAACCGTTAGAGGAGTAGATGAGTGGTTTTCAAAAGCTTGTTTTACCTTCTCCTGCTTGTAGATCAATTGATCCTCATAAGAAAGGTGCATTAACTGGCAACCACCACATTTTAAAAAATATTCACAAGGAGGATAAACTCGCTTTGAGGAAGGGGATAAGACTTTTAAAAGTTTAGCTTTCGCATAGGTTTGGCGCACTTCGCCTATCTGCACTACGGCATGTTCTTCTGGGAGTGCTCCATGGACATAGATAGGATATTCCACATCACCACCAATCCCTTCCCCATTTTTACCAAAAGAGTGAATGGTCGTTTCTAGAATGTCATTAATGTTAAATTTTTTCATATGTGTTAATCGGTTGCAAATAGTATAGCTTTTTAAAAGTTAAATTGTAATTAATCTTTGTTCTTTTTAAAATCGTTCCTTTAAATATGGATTAATATGTTAGTTTACGTTTACAGCAAGTGTTCAACCTGTCAAAAAGCATTGAAATTTTTAAAGGACCATCAAATCTCATTTATTCAAAAAGAAATTACTCAAGAACCGCCCTCTAAACAAGAATTACATAAGATGCTTGAATTGAAGGGTGGGGATTTAAAAAAGCTTTTTAACACCTCAGGTCAGCTGTATCGAGACATGCAATTGAGCGAAAAGGTAGCCTCTTTATCCATTGATCAAGCTTTAGATCTACTATCATCGCATGGGATGCTTGTTAAACGTCCTTTTCTCTTAGGACAGGATTTTGGCTTGCTAGGATTTAAGGAAGATGAATGGAAAAAGGGGGTGTTGAATGTCTGAATCTAGCTTACCTTGGTACAAGGAAGGTTTAAAGTTCAAGTGCACAGAGTGTGGAAAGTGCTGCACAGGCTCTTCTGGTTACGTTTGGCTGACGCTTGATGAAATGCAAGAAATGGCTAACGTCTTGGAGCTTCCTTTGGATCTTTTTAAAAGGAAATACATTCGTCAAAAAGGCAATCGGTTTGCTTTAATTGAAAAAAGAGCTTTAAACGGTGATTACGATTGTATTTTTTTAGAAGATAAAAAATGCAAAGTCTATCAATCAAGACCTCTCCAATGCCGTACTTTTCCCTGGTGGCCCGAAAATCTAAGATGCGAAGAAAGCTGGAAATCGGCAGGTCTAGAGTGTGAAGGAATTAACGATGGAGCACCCACCGTTAGCTATGACCATATTCAAGAACAACTTGAAAAACAGACGAAGGCTTAAAAGTCTACTTTGCGCCGCCACTTTTTTTTCTCACTATGTTTGCTCTTTTTTTGAAAATGGACCTCTTTTTGTGCTTTAGACATTTTTGTTGGTATTCTTTTTTTAGGCCGATAATTAAGGCTTTTGACAAGTTCTCGCAATTTTTTTAAACAATTAAGCTTATTGAGGTATTGGCTGCGTTCGGCTTGAGAGGTAACAACGATATGATGAGGGAGGTAAATCAACCTTACCGCACTATCGGTCGTGTTAACATGTTGCCCGCCACTGCCACTGGATCTAAAGGTTTGAATTTCACATAACTCAAGAAGTTTATCATCTGAATCGGGTAGAATAATTTTTTCCATGACACTTAAACATTCTCTTTTCTTTTTTAGTTTATTGTGGACCTCTCTTCAAGGAGACTTGGTAACAGAGATCGATGATTTGTTGGTGCAGCACTCATTTAATGGTAGCCTGTTAGTTAGCAAAGATAATGATCCTATCATTGAGCGTCATCTAGGCGTTGAGGCAAACAGCCAGTTTATCATCGGATCGCTTTCTAAACAAATAACAGCCGTCTTAGTCTTGCAGGCTGTCGAAAAAGGTTCTCTAGATTTACACAAAACCCTTGATGAATATCTGCAGCCCCCAGAGTGCTCTTGGTTGGATCAAGTCACTATCCATCAGCTTTTGACTCATTCTTCAGGGGGCATTTCATTTGACGCTCCTCTCTCATTTAAACCAGGTACAAAGTTTTGCTATTCAAATTTTGGGTATAACTTGCTAGGTCTTATTTTGGAAAAAGTTTCTGGGTATAGCTTTAAAGAGCTCATTCAAGAGCTTTTTGCATTTAGCCATCAAACTGTAGCTCCTCCTTCAGGAACGATACTTGATCTTAGAAATCTTTTTCCCCATCTAGCAATGGGAAGGATTGAAAATGATTTCAAAGTCAGCTTAGATCGCGATGATTGCGATAACCCTTCTGGTGGACTCATCTCTACAGCAAAAGATCTATGGCAATGGAATATGAAATTACACCAAGGAGAGCTGCTGAGCAAGGAGTCTTACGCTTTGTTTTGCTATCCGCATATCCATCGACCTCATCGTTTCGATCTCCATTTGCACTATGGTTACGGAATGCAAGTGAGCAAAGAACAAAGCATCCTTGAATTTAGCCATAATGGTGTCTTGCCGGGCTATTTATCTACTATGCTGTACTACCCGGAACAAAAAATATCCGTCATCATTTTAGAAAATAGAATTAGCTGGAGTCCTACTTGGTCTCTGGAGGAACAAAAGCGCATTTTGTTTTTACATGATCAAATTAGGCTTTGTGTTAGAAAGCATTTAGCTCAAAATTAATCCTGCTTATTTTTGTCTATAGGGCAATGATTAATGCCTAATAACTGATAAAGCACACACCAGCTCATGTAAGCTTCAAAAAAAACAAATAATGAAAAAAAGAATGCAAGCCAACTTTTTTCAATGATCGCATAGGCGAGCAGAAGAACGGCAAGAATGGCTCGAATCAGTCTGCCATTAGCATTAAGATTTTTCGGAAACATTGTGATTGCCTCGTGTGAATATTCATCATTTGGATCTTACCAAACGATGCTCTAAATGGGCCATAACTTTTTAAGTGATTCCTATATAAGGGCTAGCTTTCTCCAACTGGGATATCTGCCTGTAATCCAAGCTAAGCAAGCGATATTGAAGATCTCTGCATGCAGAGGCAAAAAAATCGGGAGCGATAAAAATTAGAAGGATACAGTAGGAGTAATCAAGCCCTGTGAGTGCGATTATGAGGGAGTTCAATCATTGATTTTAGCACGATCATGAATCCGTGGTTGCAGTATTTTAAATATTTGAGTCATGCTCAATTGGCTTCCGTTTTTCTCAAGTTCTTTTAAATACATTAAACATCCCTTTTTAAAATTAGTTAGACACTGATTGTCAGATGGGTTGTCGGATAAAGAGTGGATTTTTTTTATATAGCTTTTCAAGTCGGTTAAATCGATGGTAACAATGACTTTGCCATCAAGAGCTATACCTGCAATATTATTTTGGCCTTGGGTTTGCTTAACAACGCTTGAATGAATGGAAATGGTATTTCGTACGGCATCAAATACGAGAAGAAAAATGCCGGAAAAAGGTAGGGTCTCTGCGATTCCGCGAAATAAATTTTTAAATGCATTCCATAATTCGCCCGAACCAAGCTGATCTTTGCTTGAAATGCTTTTAAAGATTTCTTTTACAGCGTTAGATATTCTAACGATTCCAGTCAAACTCCCTGCAATAGGTATTAATTTACCTATTAGATTCGCTGAATGTTCAGCATGATTAATAAATAAAGAGCTTTTATCTTCTTTTTTAAGAAAAAAACTTAGCGTATCCGGTTGGTCGCTAGTCCCTGTATAAAATCCATCATAATATCGATACATTTCTAAAGAGTTCATCTATGCCTCTTAAAATTAAAGGATTAGATCAAATCTTTTACCATAAATTAATGAAATAAGTCATTAAGATTGTTTTTTGATCCAATCAATCGGGTAACCACATGAGAGAGGGCCATCAAGTGGGTAGTTCATTGAGCATTAAGGCGTTCAATCTTTTGATAAAAATGAACGTTTGGGATGACAAAAGAGAACAGTGAACGGTTTTTTAGTTATTTGCTAGCATTTTTTACCCAACTTTTTCCATACTATCAAGGCTTCAATTCACATAATTTTAAGGATCTTTTCTTGCATGGCTATTTTTTTATTACCTTTTTTAATTTTATTCAGCATTTCTGTCCAAGCGATTGAGTTAACAGAAGGACTCCCAATTTATTACTGGCAATCTAAACAATTTACTAATTTTGGTGACTATCTTTCTTTAAAGTTAGTTGAACGAATTGTAGGTGGACAAGTACGTGTATGTCAGCCTAGAGGGGAAAAAAAATTATTAGCGGTCGGATCCGTTTTACTGTTTGCCGAAACCGATGATACTATTTGGGGAACAGGGATGAATGCTAAACGTTTGGATCTTAAGCATTATAAATTTAAACGCTTAGATATCAGAGCTATACGAGGTCCAAAAACCCGCGAATTTATAATGAAAAACTTCAAAATCGAATGTCCTGAAATCTACGGTGACCCAGCTCTTCTTTTGCCATTTTTCTTTCCCGAATTTGAGAAAAAAGAAAACCCTCAGTTTGATTATGTGATTATTCCACATTACTCTGAAGAACGTCTCTTCCCAAAAGAAATCTATCCTAATGTTATTTATCCCACTGAACCTTGGAATGTGGTGATTAGAAAAATTTTAAATAGCAAGTTTGTTATTTCAAGTTCTCTCCATGGTATTATTGTGGCAGAAGCATATGGCATTCCAGCTCGTTATCTTCGCATTACAAACAATGAGCCTTTGTTTAAGTATGAGGATTATTATCAAGGGACGAATAGGCCCTTTTTTGAATATGCAACCTCGGTTGAAGAAGCTTTAGAGTTAGGGGGTGAACCACCCTTTGAATGTGATCTCCAATTGCTTTATGAAAGCTTTCCTTTCGAATTATGGCCAAATGCTAATTTTAAATACCCTAAGTATCTACCTAACCCATGCTAAAATACCTCATTCCCTTTATAGTGGCCATTTTGTGCCGTTGGCCTCTTGTTGCAGAAATTGATTTAGAAAAAGATCAGCAGAGCTTTGCCTTGCATACGAAAAAGATCACGATTAAGGGGCATCCTGATGCCTTCAATCCATCCATTATTCAATGGCAAGGTCGTTACTTACTTAGTTTTAGAGCGAGGGATCCTCTAACAAATTTGACAACGTTAGTAGGATTTACCTGGTTGGATGATGAACTGAATCCAGTGGGAGAACCCCACCTTGTAAATACACAAGGAAAAAAATATACAGATTTTATCCAGGACCCTCGCCTTATCGTTGTGGATGATCGATTATACATGCCATATAGTGCACAATGTTTGTATGAAGGAAAATTAGAAAGAAGAATGTGTCTTGCAGAAGTTTTTTATAATGGAAAATATTTTTCTATTAGCCAGCCAGAGCCAATCTTCCACTTTGAAGGCAATGGCAATAAATTTGAAAAAAATTGGGTTCCTTTTGTTTATAATGGTTATCTTCTTCTCTCCTATAGCATTTTTCCTCATAAAGTTTTTTTGCCCCTGTTAGGAGAGCAGAAATGCCTCACGGTAGATTATTCAGAAGCCGAATGTCCATGGGAGTGGGGAGAAGTTAGAGGGGGGACTCAAGCCTTTCTCATAGATGGTTATTATCTATCTTTTTTCCATACGTCAATGGTGATGAAGACGGTTCATTCAAAAGGAAAAGCGATGCCCCATTATTTCATGGGTGCCTATATTTTTGAAAAAAAACCACCTTTTTATGTGAAAAAAATAAGTCCAAAGCCTATTGTAGGTAAAAATTTTTATAATGGCCCATCTCATCAAACCTGGAAACCTCTACGTGTAGTTTTTCCAGGTGGCTATGTTTTTGACGAAAAATATATTTGGATTGCCTATGGGCGGCAAGATCATGAAATTTGGATAATTAAGCTTGATAAAAAGGGCCTCTTAGAAAGTTTGGTGCCTGTGAAGCAAATCCCATAAGTGTTTCTTATGCAAAACTTTATCTTTATTCTTCTCTTGTTCTTCCAGGCATCATATGCTTCGGCTGATCTAGAGGAGTGGGTACAAACTTTTGTGCTAGAAAACAAACAGATTAAAATCCCTGGTCATCCTCACGCCTTTAACCCCTCCATTGTTTGTTGGAAAAATCGACGATTGCTCAGCTTTAGAGAAATTGATTCAAAGCAAGAAATTTCTCCTCTTTCTTCTATTAGCCATTCTAAAATCGGTCTTGTCTGGTTAGATGAAGAGTTTAACCCTTTGTGCGCTCCTCAGTTTCTTGATCTAGGAAAACAAATGCAGTCAGAAGATGCGCGTTTGCTCGTTATTCAGGACAAGCTATGCCTAGTCTATAGTGGCAATTCGAACAAAATTATTGATGATGAAGGCTTTCGTGTTTATGTCGCTGAAATTGATCTCGATGGGGAATGTTTTTTTGTTGTTCATAACGAATGCATGTCTTTATTTAATGGTGGAAATAAGAATCGAAGAGAGAAAAATTGGGTGCCTTTCGAATATGAAGGTGATTTATTGCTCGCCTATAGCTTGGTGCCTCATAAGATATTTAAGCCAAGGTTAGACCATAGCAAAATTTGTGACTTAATCGAGGAGCAAATGCCATCTATTGTGTGGGACTGGGGGGAGTTAAGAGGAGGCACACCGGCTCTCCCTATCAATGATGAATACTACCTTTCTTTCTTCCACTCGTCTGTTCACCTAGCTTCTATTCATTCGAATAACATTGAAATGCCCCATTACTTTATCGGAGCCTATTTGTTCACACGCTCTTATCCATTTGAAATTAAGCAGATCAGCCCAGAACCCATTACTGGCCCATTTTTTTATCGAGGTTTGCGGTATGAACCTTATTGGCACCCCGTTCAAGTGGTCTTCCCATGTGGCTATATTTTTGATGAAAATTATATTTGGCTAACCTATGGTAGACAAGACCATGAAATGTGGGTTGTAAAACTGGATAGAGATGAATTAATGGAAAGCTTTATTAACGTCTCAACGATTAGAAGGAAGCCATGATCAAGAAACGTTGTTCTTGGGTGCGTGCCAATGATTCTTTAGAAGAAGCCTATCATGATGATGAGTGGGGCGTCCCCGTCCATGATGATCGCATTCATTTCGAATTTCTCCTCTTAGAAGGTGCTCAGGCAGGGTTAAGTTGGCATACGATCTTGATTCGTCGCGAAAATTACCGGCAAGCATTTGCTCAGTTTGATCCTCGCATTGTTGCCTCCTATCAAGAAAAGCAAGTACAGGAACTGTTAGCCAACAAAGGAATTATAAGAAATCGTCTCAAAATCGCTTCAGCCATTCAAAACGCTCAAAAATTTTTAAAAATTCAAGAGGAATTTGGGAGCTTTGATCACTATATCTGGCGCTTTGTTGATGGGAAACCTATTCAAAATTGTTGGAAAGAGATTAAAGATGTTCCGTCAACGAGTCCAGAGGCACAAGCCTTGAGTAAAGATTTAAAGAAAAGAGGATTTAATTTTGTTGGTCCCACTATTATGTATGCCCACATGCAAGCTATCGGGATGGTCAATGACCATCTTGTGGGTTGCTTTAAGCATCGTGAACTTTGTAAAAATCACTAGACCTTGTCTTTTTTTGAAGTTGCCAATATGATATTTGGTTAAAAATAGCTAAAATTTTATGAAAACGTTGCCTAATAATTGTCTTCCGCCTAATGGCGAAAAAAAGGTCCTCCTTCACTCTTGCTGTGCTCCTTGCTCAGGATCAGTGATTGAGATGATGCATAAAAGCGGCCTTGATATGACCATCTATTTTTATAACCCCAATATTCATCCTACGAAAGAATATGAGATACGTAAAAGTGAAAATATTCGATATGCTGAGAAACTGGGTATCCCTTTTGTTGATGCCGACTATGACACGGATAATTGGTTTGAATTAACAAAGGGCCATGAAAATGACCCCGAACGAGGCGAGCGTTGCTCAATGTGCTTTGAAATGAGATTTGTAAAAACGGCTGCCTATGCTGCAGCTCATCAGTTTTCCGTTATTACCAGTTGTCTTGGCATTTCTCGCTGGAAAGATTTTAATCAAGTTACACAAGCTGGAATAAGGGCCGCAAGTCTTTTCCCTGGAGTCACTTATTGGGATTTCAATTGGCGAAAAGATGGAGGATCAAGCCGCATGTACGAAATTGCCAAAGAAGAGCAATTTTATCAGCAAGAGTATTGCGGTTGCATCTATTCGCTAAGAGATACAAATAAATGGCGAAAAGCCAATGATCGTCCTTTAATCAAACTTGGCAAAAGCTTTTACCATTTTAAGGATACTCCAGATTAAGACATCTGAATTTCTAATAGCCAACTTTTCTTAATTTCTCCCTTACGTGTGCGCTCATCCTAGGGGTAAGGTCATGATCGATGACTGAAATGGCAATGTGAAATTCAAACCAATTCTGATCCTCAACGTTAAATTTTGCATTCGTTTGCACATCAAAACAAGCTTTGTCTAAATCTTTTGCTAATCTATGGTTTTGCCTAAAGGCAAGTTGAAAACGATGACGAACTTGGATAAAGGAAGAACTTAAGTCCAACACTACGGTATCATGGGTTCCATTAGCAAACACGGGACGAAATGGGGAGTCAAACGTGTGCTTGAGAATACCCCCTACCTCCAGCACTACTGCTTGGGAGAAACTATTAAATAAACCACACAAAAGGCCGTATTCTTCCCGATCAATTTTGTTTGATGAAAGCATTCTTGGAATGTCAAAAAACTTTTCAAATTTAGGCTGCTCTGAATAAAGACAAACGGTTAGTTGTTCATGGGTTTGCTTAGACAGGTGTAATGTTTCGCAAAGATTTTTACTGAAATCGAAAAGGGTGCCAGGATCGCAAAAAGATGGGGTAGCAATAGTCTCATCGGGTAAAACCAGCGAGAGACTCTCATTCGTAATTAAACGAAATACATCTGCTCCAATCGAGTTAGCAAAAGATTGGTTAAGTTTTCTAAGCATCTGGTTTTCAACAATATTTTTGTTTTCATAAGCATGGAGGCTAAATAGCTCAGGCAATTCAAAAAAGCGCTCTTTTTTATCATCATCGAGTTGCTCCCATTGATCTTTAATTCGCTCATAAAAAGCTTGCGCAGCTTTTTCGATAGTAGGGTTTGGTGGTTTTTTTTCTTCGCGTAAAAGACCGATAACACCGATGAGAACGTTATATGTAAATTGTATATCGTTAACTTCTTTTGATTTTTTCTTAAAAGTTGAAAGAAACTTTTGCATTAAAGCTTTGGTTCTTTGGTATTTAACTTCACCTCGTGGGCTTAAATTAATTTTATACTCAGTAGGATTAGAGGCACGTTGAAGGAAATCGCTTAAATTTATACCCATGTTATCCCCTGTTTTTTTTAAAACATTTATTTTAACATTAAGTTTGTTTTTTTATAATTAAAACATTCAGTTAATGTAATAAATAGTTATTTATAGCTTGTTTATTATAATAGATAGTATTTCTTTAAATGAGCGGATTGACAAAAAAAACTTCATCGTTTGCTTGCATGAAAACAATAGAGTCGCTAAAATCTTGCCTTACGTCATGGAAAGATGGCTGAGTGGCCGAAAGCACGTCCCTGCTAAGGACGCATACCCGTGAGGGTATCGAGGGTTCAAATCCCTCTCTTTCCGTCAAGCCTCATTAGATTCTCTTTTGAGGCTTATTTCTTAAATATCAGCATAGAAAATAAATAACTAGCACCAGCAAGTAAAGCTACAGTAGCTCCTGCTGGCCAGTCTAAATGATAAGCAATAGCTGTTCCAAAGAAACAGAAACTAGCACTTAGAAGAATAGCGATAAAAATCATGCTAGATAATCGTGAGGTAAAGAAATTAGCAATCGCGGCAGGTATAGCAAGCATTGTCATGACCAAAATGATTCCAACGACTTGAATGAGTAGAACGATTGTAATTGAAGCTAATACGAGCAATAAAAGATAGAGTTGATTGACTTTGAGTCCTTGTAATTTTGCTTGTTGCTCATCAAAGCAGATGGCTAAGAATCGTTTATGTAAACATAGGACAATAAGGATAATTGCAAGATCTAATCCGAACAAAATATATAAATCTTGAGGGGATACCCACAGGATATTACCCACTAAAAAATTTGTAAGTTCAACATTAAACCCCGGCGTTTGTGAAATAAAAAGAACACCAATAGCCATTCCTACAGACCATAGGGCTGCAATGACAGAATCTTCTCTTTCTTTATAGTAAAGATGGATCCAACCGATAATAAGGGCTGACAGGACGCCTGTAATTAATGCTCCATAAAGAGGAGAGATCCAAGCGATACCTTTAGCACGTTCTAGCCATAAACATAAACCAATGCCACTCAAAACAGAATGCGAAATGCTTCCACTGATGAAAACAATACGTTTAACGACAACATAAGAGCCAATAATACCACTTACTATAGAAGCTGCTAATCCTGCCAAAATGGCGGATAAGAGTAGAGGGTTTGTTTGGAGAGCTTCTAAAAATCCCATTATTTGTTTCCTCGATTAAGCTCTAGAGAAATTAAGCGAGGGTGGTAGAGGCCCATAGCATAGTGTTCACAGACTTCTTGAGGGGAGTAAGAAATTAATTGCCTTTCAACGCATAAAACGCGGTCAACTTGCTCAATGGCCATCTTGAGATCATGGGTCACTATTAAAATAGTCATAGACCCTTTGAGCCGATATAATAGTGCATAGATCTCGGCTTGGGCTTCCGCGTCCACATTTGCTGTTGGCTCATCGAGTAACAAAATGTCCGGTTGTGACGCTAAGGCACGAGCAATCAGAGTGCGCTGCTGCTGGCCACCTGATAAATCACCAAAAGCAGACTCTTGCAAATGAGCAATTCCAACTTGTTCTAATGCTTGCTGAGCAGCAAGGTAATCAGATGAGTGAAATTGGCCAAACCATGAGAGATGGGATAGGCGTCCTGAGAGAACGACTTCCTTAACGGATATAGGAAACTCTCGGTCATACCTTAAATTTTGTGGGACATAAGCTATTTTTTTTAATGCTTTTTCTGGATTGTGGCTCAAAATAGTGATTTTGCCAGAAGAGGGTTTAAGAAAACCCATGATTAATTTGAGCAGAGTGGTTTTACCACCACCATTGGGGCCTATAATGCTAACAAATTCACCAATTTTTATCGAAAAGGTTGCGTCGCTTAATGCACATAAGTCACGATAACTAAAGCAAACATGCTCAAATTTGAGTGCTATGGTCATGGCTTAGAATCACTTTTAGCAAAATTCTCAGCAATGTTTAGTAAGCTTTCGATATAATTTTCAGAATAGGGATCAAGATTAACCACTGTGGCATGAATTTCATTAGCAACTAGGTAAGCAGCTTTATTGCTGTATTGCTTTTGAATAAAAATTCTTTGAATATTGTTGGCTTTTGCAACTCTTAAAATGTTGTTTAGTTGCTTCGGCGTGGGATCCTTTCCTTCAAATTCAATCGATAGTTGTTCTAAGTTGTAATCTCTGCAAAAATAGGCATAGGCTGGATGGGATACCATGATCACGCGATTTTGTAGAGGTTCTAAAATCTTTGCAATTGAGCGATCAAGCTGATCCAGCTCGGTAATGAAGGATTCAAGTTTTTTTAGATAAAGTTCTTCATAGTCTGGGTAGCGTTTAGCCAAGGCTGTAGCAATTGTTTGTGCTTGGATTTTAGCTAGGCGGGGTGATAACCAAATATGAGGATCCATACATTGGTGATGATGATGACAGTGTCCGCATTGATCGGTGATCAGATTGAGCCCTTGTCGCATATCGACAAGCTCTAATCCAGGGTTGTAGCTTTTTATGGCCTTGATCGCTTTTGTCTCAAAAGGTTCTCCTATTAAGAACCAAATTTGTCCTTTGCTAGCTTGCATCATTTGCCTTGGCGAAGGCTCATAGGAGTGGCTGCTTGCTCCTGGCGGTACCATGAGTAGAACATCAACCGTTTCCCCTGCAATTTTTTCTAAAAAGAACTTATGGGGAGCCACGCTAACTAAAACACTAGGTTTTGTCTTTATTTCTTCCGAAAAGCATAAGGCAAAAGGGAGGAAAAACAGAATTAAAAACGATCGTAAAAATAATTTAGGCATAGGATGTGTAAGTTACTTGCAACAAGTATATAGATTTTCTTCTTGCGGTCAATGACCTTTTTGATTTTCAAAAAATCAGTGAATGGGTAATTTGCAATTGTCAACATTAAATTTGGAAAGCTATGACTGCACCTGCACTTCCTAGGGCATTTATCTGGCGACGAGCGCATTCACTGGCTGGATTTTGGCTAACATTATATTTAATCGAACATCTTTTTGTGAATTCTCAAGCGGCCCTTTTCTTTGGTGATGATGGGGTAAGCTTTATTCGAGCCGTCAATGCTATTCAAGAATTACCCTATCTGCCTATTTTAGAAGTTGCTGTGCTAGGCATTCCTATTTTCATTCATTCTTGGTGGGGTTTTAAGTACCTTAGGACTTCTAAATCGAATTCGTATGGTTATGATGGCAAGCATCCTTACCTTCCTGAATACGGCCGCAACCATGCTTACACATGGCAGAGGATCACTTCATGGGTTTTAATTGTTGCAATTATTGCCCATGTTGTTCACATGCGTTTTATAGAATATCCAGCAAAGAGCCAAGAGGGTATTCAACATTTTTATATGGTAAGAGTGGATGATGATAGTGGGATAAGAACCCTTGCCGAGCGTTTGCAGGTCAAACTTTATAATCAGCATGAAATTGAAGAATTAAAGAAGCAATTGCCTGAGCAAAAATTTAACTCAGAGGAAACCGTAGAAGAGCGTCTTCAAAAGCAAAACATAGAAGAAAAATATAATTTTATCCGGGCGTTAGAAAAACGACCGTTGAAGGAGCATCAATGGATAGCTGTATCTAATAATTTTGGAACAGCTGAATTACTGATGTTACGTGAGACGTTTAAAATGCCAATCATGATGTTGCTATATGCTTTATTTGTTCTAGCAGCTTGTTTTCATGCTTTTAACGGGTTATGGACATTTTTGATTAGTTGGGGAGTTACACTCTCGCAACGTTCTCAGAAGGCAATGCTTAAAGTTTCTAAATTTCTCATGATACTCGTTGCATTTTTAGGTTTAATTACGATTTTTGGGACCTATTGGATTAACTTACGGCATTAATATGGCAACACGAACAAAAAAAGAAGCCATCGTTGTAGGTGGTGGGCTAGCAGGCCTTGCTGCGGCGATGAAGTTAGCTGAAAATGGTATTCACGTTAAAATTATTTCAGTCACAAAGGTTAAACGTTCCCATTCAGTTTGTGCCCAAGGGGGCATCAATGCGGCTATTAATGCGATGGGAGAGGAAGATCATCCTTTCATTCATACCTATGATTCATTAAAAGGGGGAGATTTCCTTGCTGATCAGCCTCCCGTTCTTGAAATGTGTTTGAGTGCTCCTGCGATTATTAATATGATGGATCGTTTTGGCTGTCCTTTTAATCGCACAGGGGAAGGGAATTTAGATTTTCGACGTTTTGGTGGGACTCTTTATAATCGTACAGCCTTTGCGGGTGCGTCAACAGGGCAGCAGCTACTCTACTCTCTTGATGAGCAGGTCAGAAAATATGAGACAAAAGGACTCATTGAAAAATATGAAAACCATGAGTTTCTACGACTTATAATAGATGAAAACGGTATGACCCGTGGAGCTGTTGTCGTAGATCTTTTTAATCTGAAATTGCATGCCTTTGCTGCTGACGTTGTGATCGTGGCTTCGGGAGGACTTGGCTATATTTTCAAAATGTCTACCAATTCGACTTTTTGTACAGGTGCTGCAAATGGGCGTCTTTATCGACAAGGGATGTGGTATGCAAACGGAGAGTTTATACAGGTTCACCCCACCGCAATCCCAGGGCGAGATAAAATGCGTCTCATGTCTGAATCTGCACGGGGAGAGGGTGGTCGCGTCTGGGTTTATGGAGACTCTTCAAAAACGTTGAGAACATCAGATGGACGTGAAGTGCCTTGTGGAAAAACGGGTGAGCCTTGGTACTTTCTTGAAGAGCTGTACCCAGCTTTTGGTAACCTTGTCCCGAGGGATATCGGCTCTAGAGAAATTCTAACAATTTGCGAGATGGGGTTAGGGATTGATGGCAAAATGCAAGTCTATCTTGATATCAGCCATTTATCTGATGACAAAAAACATAAGCTGGCAGCGATATTAGAAATCTATGAAAAATTCACAGGTGATGATCCCAAAAAAGTGCCTATGAAAATATTCCCTGCAGTTCACTACTCGATGGGAGGGGCATGGGTAGATTGGCCAGCAGCTGATGATCCCGATCGATGGACACGCTACAGACAAATGACTAATATCCCTGGTTGTTTTAATGTGGGAGAATCAGATTTTCAATACCATGGGGCTAACCGCCTTGGGGCAAACTCTCTTCTATCCTGTATTTTTGGAGGATTGGTGGTAGGTAAGGAAGTCCCTCGTTATATTGAAAATCTCAGCATTCCAGCTGATCAAATTTCTTCAAAAATTTTTGATGAAGCTATTCGGATTGAGGATGATTTTAGAAAGGATCTTATATCGAGGAATGGCGGAGAAAACGTTTTTCAGTTACATGAATCATTGGCCAATGATTTGGTGTCCTTTGTAACTGTTAAACGAAATAATCGAGACCTCCAAAATTGCTTAAATAAAATTAAAGAATATCAAGAGAAATATAAAAAAATTACGTTAAATGACGTTTCTCAGTTTGCCAATCAATCTCTCATGTTCGCCCATCAATTTCAAGCGATGATGGATGTGGCCATGGTGATCACCAAAAGTGCCTTGCTTCGCAACGAATCAAGGGGAGCACACTTTAAAGCTGAATTTCCAAAAAGGGACGATGAAAATTGGTTAAAGACAACAATTGCAGCTTATAGAGCGGATAGTGATGAACCAGAGATTAGTTATCGATCTGTCGATCTTAGATACATCAAACCGACTGAGCGTAATTACATTACCGCCAAAAAAGTGAAACCACATCTAGAAAACGTTCCTAAAGAAATCCCCTTACCTTTTTAAGAGGTTATTTATGCTTCAGTCCCAGTCGTTTATTTTAAAGATTTTTCGCGGTCATCCAGGGAAACAGTATTGGGAAGAATTTGAACTTCCACGTTTTCCATCGGCAAATGTCATATCTGCGCTAATGGAAATTCAAAAAAAACCCATCAATCGCAAAGGGGAAGTTGTAGAGCCTATCGTTTGGGAACAAGGATGTTTAGAAGAAGTATGTGGCTCTTGTTCGATGCTCATCAATGGCAAACCTAGGCAAGCTTGCACAGCTTTGATCGAAAAAATTATCTCTGAGACGGGCAACAATGTGATAACTTTAGCACCCTTTTCAAAGTTTCCGCTTGTGAGAGATTTAATGATTGATCGCTCCTCGATGTTTGAGAACTTAAAAAAGATTCATGCATGGATTGATGTTGATGGGGCTTATGATCGTGGCCCAGGTCCTAAAATTAGCCAGCAACAGCAAGAAGCGATGTATGCCATGTCCAGGTGCATGACGTGTGGTTGTTGTCTTGAAGCCTGTCCTCAGATTAATGAAAACTCCCAGTTTTTAGGCCCTCAGATTGTATCCCAAGTGCGTTTGTTTAATATGAATCCAATTGGTCGCATGCAGAAGGCCAGTCGGCTACAACCTATGATGGGGCCAGGGGGGATCAGTGAGTGTGGTAACGCTCAAAATTGTGAGAAAGTCTGTCCGAAGAATGTTCCTTTATTTGATTCGCTTGCCGCTATAGGGAGGGATACTTCACTTCAAGGATTGAAAAACTTTTTTAGCTTTCCAGAAAGAGAATAGAAGAAACTCTTGCTTTGCTCCTAGGAAAAAAATCGGTCCTCAGCTAACGTTTTATCATTCAAATTAATTTACTTTTAAAATTGATGGCCCTTTTTAAAAATAAGCTCTTCTTTTTAGTTATTCTCCTGTTTTTTAAAGCCATCATTGTGGCCTGCTTTATCCTCTATTCAGGTATCGAACTTGGCCCAGATGAAGCTCAATATTGGACATGGAGTAAAGAACTTGATTGGGGGTATTATAGCAAACCCCCTGGCATTGCCTGGCAAATTAGACTAGGAACATTCTTTTTTGGAGATACTGTCTTTGGTGTACGTTTCGGCTCGCTCATTTTAGGTAGCCTCCTACCATTAGCTGTCTTCTTTTTAGCCCGAAATTCGCACCTTAGCGATTCAGTGGCTTTTTGGGCGGGTGCCAGTATGGCCTTTTCTCCTTTAGGATTTTTGGCAACTTTTTTTGCGATTACTGATGTTGGGGTTGTTCTTTTTTGGACCTTAGGACTGATACCCCTTGCGATTGGCATCTGTAAGCGACAAACTCCTAATTACTTGTTGCTAGGTTTACTGATCGCATGTGGTGCATTATTTAAATGGCAGATTTTTTGGTTATGGTTGCTCGTTTTATTGCTCATGACCTTTTATTCTGAGCTAAGAAGCCTTAAAATCTTTTTAGGAATCTTGATTTCTCTGTTGGGGCTTGCACCAAGTCTTTATTGGAATATCACTCATGAATGGGCTACCTTTAGGCATGTGGGCTCGACAATCACTGGCTCGTCCAGTGTTAGCAATCCAAATCCCTTGGACTTTTTGTTAGCGCAAGTGGCCTTAGTTTCTCCAATTCTTTTTGTTTTGCTTTTAGGAGCTTTAATGGCCTCTGTTAAGTCGACGAGAATTTTGAAAATGCTAGGGGGGAGCAGCTTAGTCATTATTGGCATTCATTTGCTTTTAGCTTGTTTTAAAAAAATGCAAGGAAATTGGTGTGACTATGCCTATTCTGCTGGTTTTGTTACCTTAGCATGGTACTGCTGTGAGGGGGATAAGTTAAAATGGTTAAAGCTAGGCATTGTTCTTTCTCTTGTGTTGTCTTTATTTGTTTTAGCTATGCCTGCTTTGATGACAGCTTTTCCAGCATCTTTGCAAAGAACTCCTTTTCGACATAATAGCGGCTGGGAAAAAATTAGCTCTATACTGAAGCAAGTAGGCTACAAAGAACATCAAGACTTTCTGTTCGCAAGTTCTTATCAAACAACGAGTATTTCTAGTTTTTACAATTCTTTTCAAAAACGTGCTTATTTTTTTAATCTTAATGGCATAAGAAAAAACCAATTTTCGTTTTGGCCACAGATGCATCAAAGAGAAGTTGGTCGAGATGGTTATTTTCTTTTAATAGAGTCTGGCAAAAATCCATCCCAAATTCTAGAAAGAGAGGCGGAAGGCTATCAAAAAAAATTGCAGCCTTTTTTTGAGAACGTAGACAATTTGGGTATATTCCCTCTTGTCGGAACAGGAAATCAATTAGTAAAAGCTGTTTTAATTTTAAAATGTAAAAGTTATAATGGGAACTATCCGGAAGTTGAAATAATTTCTTATTAGCGAGAAGTTGATTTTACATTGATTGTTAACCATAAGTTAGTATATTATTTTTTCGCTGCTGATTGGGATACCGAAATAAAATTTACATCAACGATATATTATTTAGGGGCTTGCGAATTCTTTTTAAACGTGCTTTTTAAAGATAGCGGGCCCACGTTTACAAGCCTGGTTGTTTGTAATACTTTTTCCCCCTTTCAGCAGCCTTTTTTTAGCAAGAGCTATAAGGAATCTTTCCCAAACTGTACCCGGGCTAGTTTAAATTGATTGGCAATAGTAGAATTAAGGCCAGAAATCTTAAGCAATTTTCCGTTTTGTTTTTGAAAACGACTCAATCTTAATAGGAAACCAATACTGCTATTATCAACGAATGTGCAGTAAGTTAGATCAATGGTGCAGTTCTTTTGGGCAAGGATAGGTGTTAGCTTGTGCAGAAGCTGTTGTTGGCTTTCTTTGATAATAAAATCGCCAAAAAAACTTAAGACTACTTCATTTTGTTGTTGGGAGATTGATTGATAAAACTCGAGATCGGATAAAGAGCCTTGACCCACATCTGTAAGATTATAAATAATATCTTTGGCATCTTTTGCCTCTAAAATATCAAAATAATTCCACACACCATGTAATTCGAAAAGAAAACGAACGTCATGGGGGATATTTAAGATAAACATTTTCTTCCCTAAGAGTTCCGCCCATTTTCGGATTTTCATCATAAGACCAATCCCTTGAGGATCGATATGCTTAAGCTGTGCTAAATCTAGAACGAGATAATCTTGTTCAATGGATTCTTCGACAAAGCGATCAATTTCTTGTCGGTCTTCTTCTTCCAAGACTGCAGGAAAAGGAATAATCACTAGATTTTTTTGAGAAGATAGGAAGAAGTAGCGTTTGATGGGCTGCTTGATTGGTTTAAGAAAAGTACCAATAGCTTTGTTGATTGTGTTATATAAAAGTAAAGGAAACAGCCATGCACCATATTTTAGATAATCTGGAAGGTGTTTGGTGGCCTGCCCTAAAGCTTTCCAGAGGGATGATTTTGTCTTTTGATGAGGAAATTCTTCCCAGAAAAGCAAAGTATGGTCTGATGCTAGGTGTCGTTCTATGCCGCCGCCAATTCCTATTACAAGGGGGACTTTTAATTTGGCCTTGATCCTTTCAAACCACACTTCTTGCTTTGGATGTCCAAGCTGGAGCAATAAAGCAGTTGGTTTTGCGTCGTTGATTTGCTCAATGATTAACTCGTCTCTCTCCTGTGACTCGTCAATACGATCTCCCTTTGTCAGAATAAGAGGAGCGGAGCTACCCACAAAGCTCACTTGGGGATAATATGTTCTGATATGAGAGTAAATTGATTGGTTTGTCTGCTCATGTCCGCCTAGAATATATACCGAGCCCCCATCCTCGTTGAGCCACTCGCAGGCTGCTTGAAAGAGTTCTTCTGATTGAATGGGTTCTTGGATAGGAGAGCCGAGCAACTTTGCTAAATGGCAAAGGAAAGGATTGCCAGCAACGACTAGATCAGCATTGCGGATGATGCGTAATAATTCTTTATGATAAGGGGTATTTAAGATCCATCCATGTAAATGGCTAAAGAAGAGGATATTGACCGATGTAACATAATTGGGCCGCTGAGTCTGTTGATAACGATTAAATAACACCCTGTAGGTTTTAACAAGGTCTTCTCTGTCTAAGTGATCAATAGGGATTCCTAAAAAGCATGACTTTTGATGATTCATAGCAGCCGTATATGGGGGTTGTAAAAACAAAAGTTGTTAGGTCTAAAGTTGTAACTTACATGCTTAAGTTTCAAGAAAAAATTAATCATTCACTAAAGCTTGCTCCAACGTGGGGTAAATGGAAAAAATTTTATGCATGGAGACAAGCTCAAAAATAGCCCATACAGATGGATTAACAGCTGCCAGCTTCAGCTTTCCTCCCTTGGTTTTCACTTGGCGAGAGAGGGAGAGTAGCGCTCCTAATCCTGAGCTATCAATAAATTTGATTTTTTCTAGGTTCAGAACAACGCTGGTTTGTTCACTAACTAGCATTACTTGAATGACCTTATCTTTAAATTCCATTACTGAACGAGCGTCCAAGTTTTCCCCTTCAAGGGTGATAATAAGAGTATCTTTATCTACTTGATGAGTAATTTCCATACGTCCTTCTTGATTAAAGTACTTTTTAAATAAACGTAATCGATTCCAACCAGTATGGGTGGATTTTGGCATATAGTGAATTTGATCCACTAGATGCTTGATTAAAAACCAGCCATAGCCAGTATCATTATCTCCGTAGAGGCTAGGGATGGGAACTTCGGAAGGATCGAATGTATCGCCTTGATCTGATAGCTCAATAGCAATGCCATCTTTTTGGTAATTAATAAGGATATAAATAGCCCTACCAGGTTGTCCTTTGTAACTATGTTTGACGATGTTGCTGAAAGCTTCATCAATAACAAGTTCTAATTCTTTGGCTAATAAGACTGTTTCTCCAGGAGCTTTTAAGCATGATTCTTTAATTAGTTGCCTAACAGCGCTTAATTGAGAGATAACGCTATTAAATTTAGAAAAACGATTGTTAATAAGATGATCGATTTGTAGCTGATTAATTTTTACAATAAAAATAGAGAAATCATCATCTAGCTGCTGGTCGTGTAGCTCATCGGTGATAGCACGATAAATGGTGTCTGAAAGCGGCTCTGCCTCTTTTTCAATATTAACTTCGATTAATTGTTGAAGAAACATGGAGCTACTCAGGCTTTCAGTTTTTAATTTTGCTTTTAAAAGACTATCTGAGAAAAAAATAAAACAATCATTTTCTTCAAAATAAAGCTCTGTTTGTTGGTAGCTTTTATCTTCTTCAATTCCTAAAGGCAAGTTTTTTATATGAATCATACGCGCTTTTTTTAACTTGCTTTCATATAGAAAAAAAGAGGCATATCCACAATTGATGAAGGAAAATGCTCTTTTATACAGGTTAAAGCGTCCATAGAATAAGCTGACAAAATGATCGAGTTCCCAAAGAAGGGGATAAAGAGCTTTATTTGCTTGAGTTACGATAAATGATAGGGGGGATACTTCTTCTTGCCATCCCGTCATTTTGCTATAGTATAAAGGGTGGAATTGCTTATCTGCAAAGTGAGCTATTTTTGATTTAGCCGTGAGGGCGACAAGGGTTGCTAATAGCCCTTTACCGATGACATCCCCCATTACAAAATCTAGGATGTGCGTTGTTGGTTTAAAATAATCAAAAAAGTCACCTCCCGCTTCACTTGCAAAAAATGTATGAATGGAAATGTCACATCCAACAAGTGCGGGCAATTGAGATGATAGTAACTTTTTCTGGATATGATCGCTGAAGTCTTGCTCTTGTTTAAGCTTTAGGAGTGCATCCGATAGGTTGGCTGTGTGCTTTAACAATGTTGTAGAGAGCTCTAAATTACGAGTTTCTAGACGCCTCTTCTCCTCTAGCAGTGAGAGCGTTTTTTTTAGGAAGAAGGGAAGGACAGAATCTTGATTTTCAAGAACAAATGTTTCTATATAAGGATATTTCTTTGCACATTCTTCTGCTAGCTGGCTATATTGAATCTCATAAACCAAAAAAGATGCTTGGGTTAGGGGTGTTTGCTGAAGAAACTCAAGGGAATTGATTTTGATTAGTTGATAATTTTGATGATCAAAAAACTTTTCAAGTGCTCTGATTAGTTGAGGGTTATCGATCGCCATT
Source organism: Parachlamydiaceae bacterium HS-T3 (assembly GCA_000829755.1). Classification (GTDB taxonomy): domain Bacteria; phylum Chlamydiota; class Chlamydiia; order Chlamydiales; family Parachlamydiaceae; genus HS-T3. Next base: position 60,369 of record BBPT01000029.1, on the reverse strand, counting down.
AAAATAATAGGCAGACTTGAAGTTTCTTTAGTTTGATTCATAAAATTTTAAATCGTTTATAATCATAAATAAAAGCCTAATTAGTGTTCCTTGGTGCTTTTTTTTCTAATATTTTTTTTAGAATAATGATTATTTTTTTTTCTTGTCATTATAAAAAATGTAGTATGAAGAAGAGAGATGAGAAGTACCTCTTAGATCCCCTTGTGAAAACTTCCTAATTAGGAGGATTTTATTATGTCCTATCCTATTTCTCTAAGGCAAAATCTAACACCCGAACAAAATTTAAAGCAGACTCAACGGCTCATGATGACGCCGGAAATGCAACAGGCTATTCATTTTCTTCAATTACCGGTTCAAGAGTTGTCAACACTGATTGATGGTGAAATCGAACAAAACCCTTTATTAGAGTATAGTGAAGAGGAGGAGGAAAACCATCGGGAAGAGATGGAAGAAGAGCTAGATGGATCAGAGCTTAAGGGGGAGGAGGAGATCGAATTTGATGAATATAACTTAAAGATTTTGAAACAACTAGACGAAGACTTTAGGGATCACTTCGATGAAAGTGGGGCACCTTATATCAAAAGTCAGGAAGAAGAAAAGAAAAAAAGTTTTATCGAGGGATCGATCCAAGATAGACCCTCTCTGTTTGATCATCTGATGCAGCAAGCCCAAGAGGTTTTTGATAAGGTTGAGATGCCGATGGCAGAAGCAATAATAGGGTATTTAGACGACAAAGGTTTTTTGCAAAACCCGTTGTCTGAGATAGCGTTATTGTTTGATTTTGAAGAGATTAAATTAACAGAAGTTTTAGAAAAAATTCAAACATTCGACCCTGTAGGAGTGGGGGCAAGAAGCCTACAAGAATCCTTACTACTTCAATTGAAAAGACAAAATAAAGAAGGGTCATTGGCTTATGCGATTATAAATTCTCATTTTGAAGATCTTATGCATAATCGTATTCCAAACATTCAAAAAGGGTTACATATTTCCTCAGCTGACATTCATGACGCCATTGAACAGGGTATCGTAAAGTTAGACCTTCATCCTGGAGCCGCTTATTCAAAAGAAATTACTCCCTATATCACTCCCGATGCAAAAATTATTCAAGAAGAGGGCCAGTTAGTCGTCCAGGTGAATGATGAATTTATGCACTCTTTCAGGTTAAACTCTAAGTATTTGCATTTATTGGATGATCCCACCATTTCTCTCGATACAAAACAATTCATTAAGTTGAAAATTCTTTCTGCGAAATGGCTAATGAAAAATATTTATCAAAGAAATGAAACAATTCGAAGGATCACAGAGGCTTTGGCTGAACGTCAAAGAGATTTCTTTTTAAATCCCAATGGTAAACTTGTTCCTTTAACGATGAAGGTATTAGCTAACGAGCTTGACTTACATGAATCAACCATTGCTCGCGCTGTTGCTAATAAGTATATCGATACGCCAAGAGGGTTGTTACCTATCAGGCATTTTTTTTCTAATGCCTATCTATCGGATGAGGGAGAGGATGTTTCTGCTACCACAGTAAAAGAAGTCTTATGGGAAATTGTTAAAAATGAAGATAAAAGAAAACCTCTTTCTGATCAGGCCATCTCTAAGTTAATTCGATTGCAGGGAATCTCTTGTGCGAGAAGGACGATTGCCAAATACCGCGCAGAGCTTAACATTGGTAATGCTTCTCAAAGAAAACGTTATTAACTGGATATTGAAAGGATAGAAGTCCAAGCCGATGTTCCGATCGCGGTTATCTTTATTTAGCTACTGACAGACTCTAATCCTAATTTCTTTACTAAGAACCCCCTTTACATTTTATCATTTCTTAGATACACTCTCTGCTTATTGCAACAGAAGATAACCTTGGGATGGAGCTAGCATGTCTTCAGTAAAGAAAAAAAGAAAATATAAGATCGCTAAGCATAAACGTAAAAAGAGAAGTAGACGCGATCGTCACAAAACAAAATAGGTTAAATTAACCATTTTTCTTAAAACTTATATTGGCCTTTTTGTAAGCAATATAAGTTTTAAGTTGTCATAGATGCTCTCTTTATCCCTCCGAATAGATATGTAAATAATTTTATGTGGAATTACCCTGAAGAATACGACGTGATTGTCATGGGTGGCGGCCATGCTGGCTGTGAAGCCGCTGCTGCAGCTGCTCGTATGGGCTGTAAGACCCTTCTTCTTACCATGAATTTGGATACGATTGCCAAAATGAGCTGCAATCCTGCGGTAGGTGGTATCGGTAAAGGGCACATGGTGCGCGAAATCGATGCTCTGGGCGGTGAAATGGGCAAAGTCATTGATTGTACGGGGATCCAATTCCGCATGCTCAATGCTACTCGTGGCCCGGCTGTCTGGGCTCCTCGCGCACAGGCGGATAAGGTTGCCTATCAATTTGAAATGAAACATCGCCTTGAAAGAATTCTTAATCTAGAAATCAAACAGGGAACGATCGAAGAGCTAATCGTTAAAGATTGCCGCATCAAGGGAGTGATAACGAAAGAGGGCATTATCTATTCAACAAAAACATTAATTCTTTCTTCAGGTACATTTTTAAGAGGGCTGTTACACATCGGTGAAACAAATTACGATGGAGGCCGAGCCGGTGATCAACCAGCTACTGGGCTATCGAAGAGTTTGGAGCATTTTGGCTTTAAGCTTGGCCGGCTGAAAACAGGAACCCCCCCTAGGATTAATAAACGCTCAATTGATTATTCTTTAACGGATGAACAACCAGGTGAAGAGGGGATTAAGTTTTCTTTTGATGATGAGGGAATTCCGAGGCTCCCTCAAATTTCCTGCCATATTACCTATACAACAGAAGAGACTAAAAAAATCATTTTGGACAATATTCATCGTTCCCCTATGTACTCAGGAAAAATCCAGGGGATTGGGCCAAGGTATTGTCCTTCAATAGAAGATAAGGTCGTTCGCTTCAGCGATAAAGAAAGGCACCAAATTTTCCTCGAACCTGAAGGATTGCATACCCAAGAGGTTTATGTGAACGGCGTATCCTCTTCGCTGCCTTTCGATGTGCAATTGCAATTCATTAAAAGTATTCCAGCTTTGAGAAACGCAGAGATCATGAGGCCTGCCTATGCGATTGAATATGATTATGTTTTATGCGGTCAAATGAATGCCGCTTTAGAATCAAGGATCATCGGTGGTTTGTTTCTTGCAGGACAAATTAATGGAACTTCCGGTTACGAAGAGGCAGCTGCGCAAGGATTAATAGCAGGAATGAATGCCGCTAATCAGGTGCTGAATAAGCCTGCATTGGTGCTTAAACGTTCAGAAGCATATATTGGAGTCATGATCGATGACCTTGTCACTAAGGGGTTAGATGAGCCTTATCGGATGTTTACAAGCCGGGCGGAGCATCGATTATTATTAAGACAGGATAACGCTGATTTGAGATTGAGAGAATACGGTTATCAGGCAGGCCTCATCGATGCAACTCGCTATACTGCTTTAAAAAAGAAAAAAGAGATTATCGAGCAAGAAGTTAAGGCTTTAGGGAAGACGTTTAAGCAGGCGAACGGTAAAAATTATAGCTTAGCTCAGTTGCTTTGTCGCCCTGAGGTTTCTTACGAAGATTTAAAACGAGAATATCCTGAAAGCGTGCGTTGCTATGGTAATGATATTAATTTGCAAATAGAGCTTTCTTTAAAGTATGCAGGTTATATTGGTCGTCAGCTGGGCGAAGTTGAGAAGCTATCCCATATTGAGAATATTAGGATTCCAAATAATTTTGATTTTGCCTCTGTCCTGGGTCTTCGCAATGAGGCTAAACAAAAGCTTAGCAAGCATCAGCCTGAAACATTAGGCCAAGCAGCACGCATTTCTGGTGTATCGCCAGCAGATATTTCTGTTTTAATGATTGCATTGAAGAAAAAAGCCTACTCCTGCAATGAGCCATGCGTATAAATTTCCTATCCCTAACCGAAGTGCCTATCCTCAATCAGCTTAGGATTGAAGAAGCTCTTTTAAGGACGGGGAAAGAGAATTGGTGTCTTGTTAATGTTGGCTCTCCACCTGCAATTGTAATGGGAGTTTCTGCTAAACCTGATTTAGTCGTTAACTATAAAGTTTATCAACAAAATCCGATTCCTGTGATCCGCCGGTTTAGTGGAGGAGGGACAGTCTTTATCGATGAACAAACGCTTTTTGTAACGTTCGTTCTCAACGGTACCAGTTACCCAGAAAAGGTTCTAGAATGGACGCATCAGTTCTACCGCCCTATTTTCAATTCTTTCCCTTTCTTTGTTCGGGAAAATGATTATACGATAGGTGAAAAGAAATTTGGTGGTAATGCTCAATACTTTCGTAAGGATCGCTTTTTGCACCACACATCCTTTCTCTTCGATTATCATGAAAGCAATATGCATTATTTGCTTTTCCCCCCTAAAACCCCACAGTATCGCCAGGGAAGAAGCCATCAAGATTTCTTGACTAAACTCGGTGCATATTTTGAGACTAAACAATCTCTAATAGATCAAATTAAGAGACAGTTGGAAACAAATTACCAGGTATTTCCTCGAACCCTAGCGTCATTGGAAGAAGAGCTAAAAATTCCTCATCGCCAGGCAACTTCTCTTGTCAAAATCCTTTAATCTCTTCATGATGAGCAATATGGACGTTATCTTAGTATTCAATGCGGGTTCGACATCTTTAAAATTTTCTTTATTTCCATTAGAGACATCGAACTCATCGGTTGTTCACTTGACCCCTAAACTAAAGGGGGTAATTGAAGAGAAAGAAAATGGCTATCTACTAACTCTAGAAAGCGTAGAAGGAAAGAAATCGATCTTTTTAGATACAGGCCATTTGCAAGAAGTTGCTTCCCTTCTACATACCCACTTTCCTGAATTGTCGATCGCGGCGGTTGGCCATCGAGTTGTTCATGGGGGTGAAGAGTTCACTCAACCAACTTTATTAGGACCTCATGAGTTAGAGCGAATACAAGCCATTTCATTCCTCGCTCCTCTCCATAATCCGAAAAATCTTGAAGGGATCAGAATTGCCATCGAGCTGTTTCCAAACGCTCCCCAGGTAGCTGTTTTTGATACTGCTTTCCATAGTCAGATTCCTTTTACAAATAAAATCTATCCAATTCCCTATCAATGCTTTGAACAGGGGATTAAAAGGTATGGTTTTCATGGGATTAATCATCAATACTGTATGGAGAGAGTGGCTACTTGCATAGGGAGAGATATTCGAAAGAAGAAATTGATTACTTGTCATCTAGGAGGAGGGGCATCTTTAGCAGCAATTCATGAGGGGCATAGCATTGATACAACGATGGGGTTTACTCCGTTAGAGGGTTTGATGATGTCGACAAGATCAGGAAGTATTGATCCAGGAGTGTTGCTATTTTTGCTTGAAAATCACAAATTACAGCCCCAAGAGCTTAATGATCTTTTGAATAAACAATCTGGCTTAAAAGGAATTTGTTCCTTTTCCGATATGCGTCAAATTATGGAAGCTAGGCAGAAGGGAGATAACAAGGCAGCTTTAGCCATTGATCTATACATACATTCTCTTATTAAAAATATCGCTGCCATGGCAGCTTCTCTGGGAGGGATTGATCTTTTAGTTTTTTCTGGAGGGATTGGAGAAAATGTCGCAGAAATTCGTGAACGTGCCTGTAAAGACTTAGGTTGGCTAGGTATTGAAATAGATCAGCATGTAAATAGCCATTGTAAGGAAGACCAAAAAATCTCTTCGCCTAAATCTAAGACGGATATTTTTCGTATTCAAGCGAATGAGGAATGGTTGATAGCAAAAGAAACGTTTTCTTTGGCCATCGCTAAGCATTAAAGGATCACCTTCAAAAAAGGAGATCTTTAAATAATTTATAAGCTTGCCTTGAAATCATAAGCTAAGCTTACTGCCACTGTTAAAATCTAAATAGGGCACCTGAAAAACAATAAAACGCCAAGCAAGCATCGTCGAAAAGAATAGAGGAACAGTGGTAAATTCCAGAATTTCTTTATCTAGTTAAGTAATGACATATAATTTTATAAATTATATGCTAATTATTTCGTTTTAATCGATTGTTTAAAGGATAATATGCGTTATTTGAATTATTTGTTTATGCTTCTTTGTTTCTTTGTATGTCCATATAGCGCACAGTGTAACGAGCAAAAGACGAATAAACGTTTATCTCAATACAATCATATTTCCAAAAAGCTTATCGCATTAGATGATGAAGAAATACGATCACTTCTTCAGCAGGGGCGTCCCTTAAAATCAAGTTGGGGAGCAGTCGCAAAGGTGGAAATCGGTGGGGTTCCACTGTTTGTTAAACTAATTCCTTTGAATCATTTGGAAAGTGAGCCACAGAACATTAAATCGACAGAGAATTTCTTTGGATTACCGCTTTACTATCAATATGGTGTTGGGTCTGGTGGTTTTAATACTTGGAGAGAAGTGTCCGCTCATCTTATGACTTCAGATTGGGTTCTTACAGGTGAAAATCAAAATTTTCCGTTAATGTATCATTGGCGCATAATCGAAATTCAGGATGAAAAACCGCTTGCCAATGAAGAAGAGATCAAAAAATACGTTAGTAATTGGGAGAATTCTTTGGCTATAGAGGCAAGAGTGAGAGCCAATCAGCAGACGTCAAAGTATGTGGTGCTCTTGATGGAATATCTTCCTGAAACATTAAAATCTTGGTTGAAAAAACAATTTCAAAAAGGAAATGATGCGATCGACCAATCTATCGCGATGGTGGATCGCAATCTGCAAGAAACAGTAAGTTTTCTCAACAAGAAAGGGGTGATTCATTTCGATGCGCATTTTCTTAATATCCTAACTGATGGTGAGCGTCTCTACTTGACTGATTTTGGTCTCACTACGAGTTCATGGTTTGCATTATCAAAAGAAGAACAACTGTTCCTTCAACTTCACGCAAATTATGATCGCTATTTTGTAACAACTAAATTAGCTAACTGGATAGTAGGTGAGTTGTTTGGCCGAGATCGCATAAATGAGATTTTGCAAAATTATGTTGAAGGACGATTACCAATATTACCTGATAGATTAACTCCTTATATTTCATTAAAAATAAAACATTATGCCCCCTTAGCTTTAAGAATGAATCGTTTTCTAGAAGAAATGGCTCATAAGTCAAAGCAAACGCCTTATCCAGCTGATGAACTTGATCGGCTTTGGGCCGAAATCCAGACGAAATCGAATTGAAGTTGGTATTTTTAGAAGATTGGTAATACCTAACTTTAACTATTTTATTGATTCGTTCATAAAAACGTACACGCGAAAAGCTTAAAGAGGGGTTATTTAGATTATCTTCAACATGGCTTAAAGCAAAAACCATACCCAGCTTTATTCATTTGAAAAAGCTTTTGTTTATAGGAGTTTTTTGCTAACCTATTGCTAATAGGTACAATATGAAATGGTTTCACAGCCTCCCTGTTTATTTTTGTTTCTTTTGGCGGAAGTAACCGCCATTCTATACAGTGTCCATATTATTTCTTTTTTTTCTGTAGTGAGTCAAAAATAAACTAGGTTTTTTATGCATATTTTCCATCGATTTTCTAAAGAATTAGGAGCTGTCCTTCTTGTTACAGGTTGCTGCATTGGTGCTGGCATGCTGGGGCTACCACTAGTTTCTTTGGAGGCTGGCTTTATTCCTACCTTGGCCATGTTTTTTGTTAGCTGGTTGTTTATGGCAGCCACAGGTCTGCTTGTCCTTGAAGTGAATATTCGATGCGGCGAAGGCACCAATTTAATGAGCATGGCAGAGCAGGTCCTTGGTAAGCCTGTGAAGTACTTGGTAGCCCTTCTTTTCGCTTTCCTGTTCTACTGTCTGATCCTCGCTTATATCTGTGGCATGGGAGCACTAATGGAAGAAATTTTTGCTATCCCACGTACCTTCGGTAGTATATTGGCCGTTTCTCTATTAGGCGTAGTCATTTATCAGGGCACCAAACAGGTTGATATTCTCAACAGAATTTTTATTTTAGGGTTGGCGGGGGGCTACCTTTTTCTCATTGGATTGGGGCTGCCCGCCATTTCAGGTGATTATCTCAGCCACGTTAACTGGAAATTTGCTTTGCCGGTTTTACCCTCGATGATCATCTCTTTTGGTTATCATAATTTAATCCCAAGCCTTAATAGTTACTTAAGGGGCAACCGCTCATCGTTAAAAGTCGCTATCCTTCTTGGCAGCTTCATCCCGTTACTTGTCTATCTCTTATGGGAGCTTGTTTTCCTCGGTACCGTTCCCTTTAATGCAGAGAACGTTCAGGCTGTAAAGATGGGCTGCATGGTGACAGACCTATTTCAAATGGATGGTGATTCAAAATTTGCGCTTTACGCCATGCGGATCTTTTCCTTATTTGCTATTGTAACCTCTCTTTTAACCGTAGCAATGAGTTTTGTCGATTTTTTAATCGATGGAATGCATCTAAAATCCGTTCACTCGAGCCGAGCAATCAGTTGCCTTTGCGTTTTATTGCCCCCTCTCTTCTTCTCTTTTCTTTATCCCAAAATTTTTCTAACAGCATTAAATTATGCAGGGGCTTTCGGGGCCGTCATTTTGTTCGGCATTTTGCCTGTGATGATGGTTTGGAAGGGCCGCTACTATGATCGTTCGCAAGAAAAAGAGCAGCTGCCAGGAGGTAAGCCAATGTTAATCGTGTTAGCTCTTTTTGCTCTCTTGATTTTTGCGATGCAACTTTTACTAGAATGGGGTATCTAAGATGAATCGCTTTATCGGAGGGATTCTTCTGGTCGCTGGCACTACGATAGGTGCTGGCATGTTAGCACTTCCTGTGGTTACTGGCTTTGCAGGCTTTCTCCCATCGGTTGCTTTATTTGTCTGTTTCTGGGCATACATGACCTACACAGCATTGCTAACCTTAGAGGTAAACTTATGGATGGAAAATAAAGCAGCTAACATGATTACCATGGCTCGCACGACTTTAGGACCACTGGGCTACGTGGCGAGTTGGCTTATCTATCTTTTTTTATTATATGCTTTGACAACGGCCTATCTAGCTGGTTGTGGTCCTATCGTTGTTGATTTTTTTCGTAGCGTTTCTGGGATAACATTACCGGATAATCTTGGTGCCTTGCCATTATTGCTTGTTTTTATTTACCTCATCTATAAGGGAATCAAGTCGGTTGATTACTTGAACCGTATTTTAATGATTTGCCTGGCTGTCGCTTACGTGTTAATGGTTCTTTTGTCGTATCCCTACATTGATCCTACGCTTCTTCGACATATGGATCTTTCTAAGCTAGTAACAGGAGTATCCATAGTGGCCACTTCCTTTGGTTTTCATATCATTATTCCCAGCCTTTCCTCTTACCTTGACCATGACGTAAGAAAATTAAAAAAAGTAATTGTGATAGGCAGTTTAATCCCTTTAGGGGTTTATCTAATTTGGGAGCTTGTTGTCTTAGGGATTGTCCCGCCGCCTCTTTTAAGCGTTGGCTTTAAAGAGGGCGCCAATGGAGCACAAATTCTTTCGGATCTCCTCGAACATTCACAAATGGCACTCACAGCTCGGTTTTTAGCCTTTTTTGCAATCATTACCTCATTTCTTGGCGTGTCGTTGAGTTTGGCTGACTTTTTAGCCGATGGTTTCAAAATTAAAAAGACACCTTCGGGAAAAGGAATGATTTGCTTATTAACCTTCGGGCCGCCTATCGTCTTTGCTTTAAGTAATCCAAGAGCCTTTTTAGTTGCTTTAGATTATGCGGGTACTTTTGGTGTCATTCTCCTATTAGGATTGATGCCTTCTTTAATGGCATTATGTGGACGAGAGCGCTTCAAGGCAAAATCGCGTTTTCAAGCACCAGGAGGTCAATTTTTACTTATGACTTCAATTGCGCTATCTCTTATGCTTATTCTATTAGAAATGATGATCAAACTTAACATTATCAATTTAGCAGCGTGACTATGGAAAAAAAACGAATTTTAACCGGTGATCGTCCAACAGGTCTTCTCCATCTTGGCCATTATGTCGGTTCGATAAAAAATCGAGTGGCTTTACAGGATCAATATGAATGCTTTTTTATTATATCTGATCTCCATATTCTAACCACAAAGCCGAATAAAGAAGATGTTTTAAAAGTAAGGCAGAACATTTACGAGATGGTTTTAGATTATCTCGCTTGTGGGATTGATCCTCAAAAATCAACGATCTACCTTCAATCCGCTTGCCCCGCTGTTTACGAGCTGAATCTAGTTTTTGAGATGCTCATTTCATTGAATCGTCTTACCGGATTGCCTAGTATCAAAGAAATGGCTAAAAATGCCCATATGGATCCAGATGTGGTTCCGTTTGGTCTTGTGGGATATCCTGTTTTGATGTCGGCTGATATTTTAATGGCTAAAGCGAATATTGTCCCTGTGGGCAAGGACAATGAGGCTCATATTGAATTATGCCGCGATATCGCAAGAAAGTTTAATCAGCTTTATGGAGAAGTTTTTCCTCAGCCAGAGGTATTACTTAGTTCGTTCCCAACACTTGTCGGCATCGATGGCAAAGGCAAAATGAGCAAGTCAGCTAATAATGCCATTTACTTGTCCGATGATGAGAAAACAGTCGAAAAGAAGGTTAAGTCCATGTACACAGATCCACAACGTGTTCATGCTCATATTCCTGGAGCCGTTGAAGGAAATCCAGTTTTTATTTATCACGATATTTTTAATGATAATAAAGCCGAAGTTGAGGATTTAAAAAACCGTTATCGTGAAGGGAAAGTAGGTGACGTGGAAGTAAAAGGGCTGCTTGCAGCTTCCCTCAATCGCTTCTTAGCGCCTATACGTGAAAAAAGAAAAATGTATGCCGAAGAAAAAGGCATAGTTGAAAAAATCATTTTTGAAGGTACAAAGAAAATGATTGAAATCTCTAACCAGACAGCTAAAGAGATGAAAAGCGCCATGGGGCTAAGCGGTACGTGGAATAAAATTTCTAGAATAGCAAGAGATGTTTAAACTAAAAAGCGAATTAACTCCGCAAGGAGATCAGCCAAAAGCAATCGAAGCTCTTTCTGAGGGGATCCTTGCTGGGAAAAAATCGCAGGTTTTACTAGGGATTACAGGTTCAGGTAAGACCTTTACCATGGCCAACGTCATTCAGAAAGTGCAAAAGCCAACGCTTGTCATTGCCCATAATAAGACGTTAGCAGCTCAGCTTTACCAGGAGTTCAAATCTTTTTTTCCTGATAATGCTGTTGAGTATTTTGTCTCTTACTACGATTACTATCAGCCAGAAGCTTACATTGCTCGTACCGATACCTATATTGAAAAGGACCTAGCCATTAACGATCGCATTGACAAAATGAGATTGAGTGCGACACGTTCATTATTAGAGCGGAATGATGTTTTGATTGTGGCGTCCGTGTCTTGTATTTATGGTCTCGGTTCTCCTGAATACTATAGTGGGATGAACTTAACCCTCCAGGTAGGCGATGAGCGCAGACGCGATGACGTGCTTATTCATTTAGTAGAAATGCAATATAAACGTAATGACTTTGATTTTTCTCGAGCCACATTTCGAGTACGAGGGGATGTCCTAGAAATTTTCCCCGCCTATGAAGAGGATTTGGCGATTCGTGTCGAGTTTTTTGGCGATGAAATCGAGCGTATCTCTGAAATCGATCCTTTGACCGCTAAGGTTCGTCAACGTTTAGAATCGATTACAATTTATCCAAGTTCTCACCACGTCACTCCTGAAGAAGTTCGTCTTCACGCCATCGAGACGATTAAGACGGAGCTTAGCCTTCGAACTGAGTTTTTTGAAAAAGAAAAACGATATATTGAGACGCAAAGAATTCAACAGCGCACGCAATACGATCTTGAAATGATTAAAGAAATTGGCTTTTGTAAGGGGATTGAAAACTATTCGCGCCACTTTAGTCGTCGAGCGCCTGGCGATCCACCCCCATGTCTCATTGATTATTTTCCAAAAGACTTTTTGACAATTATTGATGAGTCCCATCAAACCATTCCTCAATTGCGTGCGATGTATAATGGTGACCGCGCGCGGAAAGAGGCTTTGGTCGAATTTGGATTTAGGCTTCCTTCTGCTTATGATAACCGGCCTTTACGTTTTGAAGAAACCTATGAGCGTCTTAACCAGGTGGTTTATGTTTCGGCGACTCCAGGTGTTTGGGAAGTCAATGAGGCCAGAGGAGAGGTGATTGAACAAGTAATTCGCCCAACGGGACTGTTGGATCCATTGATTGAATTAAGGCCTGCTTTTAACCAGGTTGATGACTGCCTAGAAGAAATACGTAAAACGGTGCAAACAGGTGCAAGAGTTCTTGTCACAACATTAACCAAACGATTAGCTGAAGAATTAACAAACTACCTTCTTGAATTAGACGTGAAAGCCAAGTACCTTCATTCTGACATCGATACATTGGAAAGAATGCAGATTATTCAAGATCTTAGATCGGGCGGTTTTGATGTTTTGGTGGGTATCAATTTGTTGAGAGAAGGACTGGATATTCCTGAAGTTTCCCTAGTAGCCATTTTAGATGCCGATAAAGAAGGGTTTTTGCGAAGCGAAACTTCTTTGATTCAAACCTGTGGGAGAGCAGCGAGGAATTCAAAAGGTCACGTGATTATGTATGCTGATCATCGAACAAAAGCAATACAGCATACGGTAGAGGTGACTGAGCAACGACGTTTGTTGCAGCAACGGTATAATCAAGAGCATGGCATCACACCTAAAACGGTTAAACGAGAAATTTCACCCCTTGTTGAAGAGGAAAAAGAGGAGCTTACTGCGCCTTCCAAAGATGAATTTAAGCTAATGGGGGAAAAAGAACATTTCTCCGTTGAAGAGATCGAGAAAAAAATTAAATTCTATGAAAAACAGATGAAAGAAGCTGCTAAAAAAATGGATTTCGAAGAAGCTGCTAAGTTTCGCGATCTGATGAGACAATTCCAGCAAATGGAAATGAAGTTTTCCTAGTCTTTCTTCTCCATCAAATAAACCTCTATTACTTATTTTTCATCAAGGAGGCTGCTAGTGGGCTTCCTAGACTTTTTGCTTGTTGATCTAACCGTTCGTAATGTTGAGCGGTTTGAGAGCCCTCATATTCAATGGTATCAATTGAGGCCCTGACGTCTCAAAATGAATCGCAGGAACGCATGACGAAAGCTCCACAATGAAAAAGCACCTTCTTTTTCTGTTTTCCATTACAAAGCCAATACCTGCTGTCCCTAAAAATATTGGCAATTTCACGAGGATCTGAAACAGTTGCACAATTCCCTGGACAACGGCAAGGCGAAAATATCGAACTTTTCGATGTGGATGTGAGCATCGATAAACTTAGGAACAATGTCGTTCTCAATGACCTTGGGGATTTCTTTAAGGTTGACAATATGGGCGTCAATAACGGAAAATGTTTCTGGATAAATCCTCTTATGAATTAGGTCAACAATATTGCCTTTAAAATTTTCCATAAGTCTCCTCTGTAAAAAAATTTATAAAGATACTTACTTAAAAGACAAGATGAGAAAAGGTCGATAGTCTGTATAATTAAAGAATTTTTTAGAACCCTTTTTACGTCAGCTATAAGATTTAATATTTATAGCTTTAGTTCAAACAATGAGGTTATGCATGTTAAGAAACATTGCTGTGTTTTTTATTTCCCTTTTTATCCGCACGGCGCTTTGGTTTCGCTACCGGATTAAGGTAAAAGGATTAGAGAATCTAAACGAAAAAACGTTAAATCGCCCTGGTGGCATCCTATTTCTGCCCAACCATCCCGCTATTTTTATCGACCCTTGCGCCATTAGCTTAGCGATTTTACCCAAGTTTCAGATTCGCCCCATGATCGTTGAGTATATGTATTATTATCCGATCGTTAATCGATTAATGCGCTTTATGAATGCATTGCCCATCCCTGATTTTGATATTTCTAGCAATAGCTTGAAACGCAAAAAAAGCGAAAAAGTAATTCAGAGTGTTATTGAAGGGTTGCATCATAAAGAAAATTTTCTAATCTATCCTGCAGGGCGTATTAAAGCGTCTGCCTATGAGTCGATCGGTGGTGCTTCAGGTGTGCATCGCATTTTAAGCGAGGCTCCAGAGGCAAATGTCGTGTTAGTTAGAATAAAAGGCTTGTGGGGGAGTAAGTTTTCAAGAGCCCAATCTCTATCTAAACCCCTCATGTTTCCAATCATTTGGTGGGGGATTAAGCAGGTTTTCAAAAATCTTATTTTCTTTACACCGAGAAGAGAGGTTACCGTTGAACTTGTTCCTGCACCTGCAGATTTTCCCTACCAAAGCTCGCGTCTTGAACTTAATCAATACTTAGAAAAGTGGTACAACTTGCCTGATGGCTTAACACCACAAATCGGTCAATATCCTGGTGATTCCCTCATTCTTGTTCCCTATAGTTTTTGGAACAAAGAAATTCCTATGGCACATCCCCTTAAACCAGAACAGCTGAGCAGAAAAGAGGACATATCTAAAATTCCTAAAAGTGTTAAAGAAAAGGTAATTGCTAAAATAGCGTTAATGACCGATCGCATTCCCTCTACAATCACACCAGAGTTGTCGATTAGCAATGACTTAGGATTGGATTCCTTAGATACGGCTGAATTGGCTGTCTATCTGCATGAGCAATTTGATATTCCTTCAGTACCTGTTAACGAGTTGACGACCGTTGGAAGAGTGATGGGAATTGCAGCAAAACAGATTGTGTGCAAGGAACCCATCAAAGATGATGTCTATGACCTATCTAAATGGTATAAGCCGTTTCCCCATGTTAAAACTGGTATGGCAGAAGGATCAACAATTCCTGAAGTTTTTCTCAATATCAGCGAACAGCTAAAGGAGCAAGTGATTTGTGGCGACGGAAGATTAGGTATTTTAACTTATAAAGATCTAAGAATCCGATCTATTATCCTAGCTTCTTATTTAAAAAAGCTTCCTGGTGACCATATAGGTATCTTATTGCCAGCAAGTGTTGGAGCGGTAGTGTGCATTTTTGCTTGCCAATTGGCTGGTAAGATTCCTGTGATGGTCAATTGGACAGTAGGACCTCGTCACTTAGAAACAGTGGTTAAACTTTCTGGTGTCCAGACAGTACTTTCTTCTTGGTCTTTTATTGATCGTTTAGAGGGAGTTGATCTTTCACCAATCGAAGATTCTCTTGTTATGCTTGAGGATCTAAAAAGAGAGTTTGGGATAAAAGAAAAACTTAAGGCCTTCTTTCTATCGAGAAAAAGTACAAGCTCTATTTTAAAAGCTCTTAATCCTAAAGGGGCTACACCTGAAGCTGAAGCAGTGCTTCTATTTACAAGTGGGACAGAGAATATGCCAAAAGGTGTACCTCTTAGTCATCGTAATATTCTTGAAAATCAGCGAGCGGCTCTTGAAGATATCGATCTATTTTCCGATGACATTTTATTTGGCATCCTACCTCCTTTCCATACGTTCGGGTTTTCGATTAGCTGCATCTTACCTATTTTAGCAGGCATTAGGGTTGCTTTTTATCCAGATCCTACAGATGGTAAGGGGCTAGCCGACGGATTTGCTAAGTGGCGGATTACGATTATGTGTGGGGCGCCAACTTTTATCAAGGGTCTATTAAAGGTAGCGACTAAAGAGCAGTTAAAGACGATGCGTTTTTGTGTGAGTGGTGCGGAAAAAGCACCCCCCGAACTTTTTGATATGTTAAGAAATTTTGACAAAGATGATTGTGTAATAGAAGGTTATGGAATCACAGAGTGTTCTCCTATCCTGACAATGAATCGCATGGATCGCAAGAAGAAAGGAGTCGGGCAACCTTTACATAATGTAGAACTTTGTGTTATTAATCCGGAGACACATGAGGTTTTAGGGCCTAACACTCAAGGGCTTATCCTTGCAAGAGGACCAAATATCTTCCATGCTTATTTGAATCCTGGTATAGAACCTCCTTTTATAGAGGTGAATGGCAAGACTTGGTACCGAACGGGTGATTTAGGAGAGATGGATGAAGATGGCTTTATTACCATTTCAGGTCGTCTAAAACGCTTTATCAAAATTGGCCCGGAAATGGTAAGCCTATCTGCTATTGAGGATGCTTTGTTACAGATGGCTCCGGAAAAGGGCTGGCCGACTTCGCAAGAAGGGCCTACAATGGCTATTTGCGCAAAAGAGCAAGAGGGGGAAAAACCTAAAATCTTCTTATTCACACGGTTCCCTCTGTCTCTTGAAGAGGTGAATACCGCAATGAAAAATGCTGGCTATAGTAATTTAATTAAGATATCAGCAGTGCAACAGATTGATGAGATTCCTTTGATGGGAACGGGTAAAATCAATTATCGTGCCTTAGAAACGCGTTATATTTATTAATTGAGTAAGCGATGGAAAACAAAACATTACCAATTACGTTATACAACACCGCATCAAGAGAAAAGGAGCTTTTTAAGCCCATTTCCGGCAATCAAGTCAAAATCTACACCTGTGGCCCCACTGTATATAACTATGCCCATATAGGGAACTTCAGAGCCTATGTTTTTGAAGATTTGCTAAGGCGAGCATTGAAATTCTTTGGCTACCAAGTCACTCAGGTGATGAATTTAACAGATGTGGATGATAAAACCATAAGAGGGGCAATTGCTCAAAACATCTCTTTAAATGACTACACGAAAGTCTATAAAGATGCTTTTTTTAATGATTTAAAGACACTCAATGTAGAAAAAGTCGAATACTATCCCGCGGCTACGGACTACATACCAGAAATGATAGAAATGATTCAGGGGTTACTGGATAGGGGAGTAGCTTACCAGGGTGGCGATGGCAGTATTTACTTTGCTATTCAAAAATTCCCAAGGTATGGTTGCCTTTCCCATCTTCATCTCGAAGATCTTCAAGCAGGCGCTTCTGAGCGAGTAGCTACTGATGAATATGAAAAAGAGTCAGTAGCCGACTTTGTGCTGTGGAAAGCCTATGATCCTGAACGTGATGGGTCTATCTATTGGGAAAGCCCATTCGGTAAAGGCCGGCCCGGTTGGCATTTAGAATGCTCAACAATGGCCATGCGTATCCTAGGTGATACCTTAGATATTCATGCTGGTGGCATTGATAACATGTTCCCTCATCACGAGAACGAAATTGCTCAGTCAGAAGCTTATTCCGGTAAATTATTTGTTAAGCTATGGATGCACTGTGACCACCTGGTCGTGGATGGCAAGAAAATGTCCAAAAGCTTAGGTAACGTTTATCGGTTGAAAGACCTGCTCGATAAAGGTTATAACGGCTTACATATCCGCTATATGTTAATTCAAACTCATTATAAGACACCCCTTAACTTCACATTCGCGGGTCTTGATGCTGTGAAAAGCTCTTTGAATAGACTTCAGGATTTTATTTTTAGATTACAGAGCATCACTGAACCGGCAGTTGGCGGTTATGTCATGCCCGTGTTAGAAAAAGCTAAAAAAGAGTTTATTGAGGCCCTTGCCGATGATCTCAATACATCACGTGCGTTGGCTGCTCTCTTTGATATCGTAAGAGAGGTTAATTCTCTTTGCGATCAAAATAAAGTTAGCCCAAGCGATGCCGAACAGGTGCTCAACCTACTTAAACAATTTAACGAGGTTTTAGGCATTTTATTATTTGAAAAAGAAGAGGTAAAGGTTCCAGCCGAGATCCAAGCTCTTTTTGACAAACGCTTACAAGCAAGAAAAGAAAAAAACTTTTCGTTAGCAGATTCGCTAAGAGATCAGATTTTAGCCTCAGGTTATTTGATAGAAGACGCTCCTACAGGAGCACGTTTAAAGAAAAAATAGATTATGCAAGCACGAACAAAAGAAGAAAAATTTTTAGTGGCTGCTTATGAAGCAGCTTTGGCATCCGGCGATGAGGATAATGAGGTCAATCGCTACACTGTGGGTCAACAAATCGGTTTACATCCTAAAGGGATAGACACGATTTGTAATCAGTTAGCACAAGCCAATTTTATCAAAAAGCGGGGGCCAGAAGACATTATTGTGACACAAAACGGCAGATCGCTAATCAAACAAATTGTGGAGGACTCATGACAATTGCTAATACATCAAACCATCTTTTTGTCTCATTACCAGAAAGAAGTGCAGATAGGGTGGCGAAAGAAAATTATGAGATTGCTAAACGTTTCTTTGAACGGAGCAATTTTGGCCGACTGAAAGAAGGAACGGTGCGTTTAAAAGAGGGAACGATGCTCTTAGATCAAAAAGTAAGTGAAAAAATTAGAAATTCAACTGTTAATCCAACTTGCACGTTAAAGCTTTTAAAACAATCTGACAGATAATTTTAATACCTATGAATGTCATCAGATCGTTAGCGTTATTGTTTGTTGCTTTAGTTTTTCATGGATGCTGTACGCACTATTATATGCCTCAGGAAATTCCAGAGCCTTTGCCTCCTTTCTTTCTGCCCGAAAGAATTAAGGTTGCTCTTGTCTTAGGAAGCGGTGGAGTTCGAGGAATGGCTCATATTGGTGTCTTAGAAGAACTTGAAGCAGCAAATATTCCCATCGATTTGATCATTGGTTGTAGTGCTGGTAGCATGGTAGGTGCCCTTTATGCTGATAATCCTTGCATCGAAGAAATAAAAAACGCAGTGTGGCACGTGCGCTCCAGTTCGATGCTAAATTTTAGCTTATGGCGCTGTCGCTATGGTTTATCTCAAGATATTTCGATGAAAACGGCATTAAAGCATGCCTTGTCTGCTCAAACATTTGAAGAGCTAAAAATTCCTTTAATTGTTGTTACGACAGATCTTTATTCAGGGGAACTTGTGCCTATTGGTGCAGGTGATCTTGTTAAAGCTGTTCAGGCCTCTTGCTCGATCCCATTTGTCTTTGTACCTTGTGAGCATATGGGAAGAATTTTAGTTGATGGAGGCACCATTAATCCCGTGCCTGTTAAAATTGCTAAGGATCTTGGTGCGGAATTAATTATTGCTGTCGACCTTTCTGAATTGTTACAGCAAAATTTTCCTTCTAACTTATTTCAGATTGTATCACGTAGCGCTGAAATAGCGTTTATTTGGCAAAACGATGCTTGCACACAGGGAGCCGATGTGGTTATTAGGCCAAAAACTTGTGCAATTGGTACTTTTAATGACTCGATGAAGTGCCAAATTTATCAGGCAGGCAAAGAGGCTGCAAGAGCTTCCATTGGCCGCATTAAAGAGCTGCTAGCCAATTTAGAAGATAGAGGGGAAAGCAAAGGTGTTCGCTTAGTCCATGTTAATGCCTATACACCTCAAATCTATCACGAAAAAGACCCGCCTACGAATGTTCATTTTTCAGAGGTATATACGAATCCGCAGGAATAGGGGACTAGAAGTAGGCAAAGCGATTAAGCTTTGCCAAACAAAGTTTATCCTTCTTTAACCTGTGGTTTCATCCAAGGAAAGTAAAGAACATCTCTAATTGAGTGTGAATTAGAAAAAATCATCACAAGGCGATCGATACCTATTCCTACACCACCTGTTGGAGGCATTCCCTGGCAAATCGCTTCAAGGAACTCTTCATCAAGAGGGCTTGCTTCTTCATCACCTGCATCTCTGCGTTCAGCTTGTTTCTCTAAGAGCTCTCTTTGCAATTGTGGGTCATTAAGTTCAGAGTAAGCATTGCAAATTTCACTTCCTAAAATGAAACTCTCAAACCTTTCGACAATCCCTTGTTCTTTGTCTGAGGGATTACGATGTAATTTGCATAGCGGTGTTGTCTCAATAGGATGGTCAATAATATGATGCGGTTGAATGAGGTGAGGCTCTGCCATCACTTCAAATAGAGCAGCGATTAACAGACCACGAGAGAGTGTTTTTAATTTATCTAAATCCACATGGCCGCTATCTTCAAGTAACTTTCTAATTTCTTGGTCACTTAAATGATCTACGTCTAGATGACCGAATTTTGAGATAGCCTCTTTCATGGTTAACCTTGGCCAGGGAGCTTTCATATCTAAAAGAAGTTCTTCGCCGGTTTCAGGTGAACAGATTTTGATTTTCGTGTCTCCACCCGTTAGCTTTTTGGCAATCATTTCAAAAAGATTTTCTACAAGACGCATCATATCTTGATAATCGAAGTACGCGGCATAAGCTTCGATCATCGTGAATTCAGGATTATGCGTGCGGTCAATCCCCTCATTTCTAAAGACCTTGCCAATTTCAAAAATTCGGTTCATGCCACCAATGATGAGTTTTTTCAGAGGAATCTCTAAAGAAATGCGTAAAAACATCTCTTGATCAAGGGCATTAAGCTTGGTTAAAAAGGGACGAGCTTCCGCGCCTCCATAGATGCTTTGAAGAACAGGGGTCTCCACTTCAATAAACTGCTGTTCGTACATATAAGTACGAATCCATTCTAAAATTTTGCTTCGTAGGAGAAACGTCTTCTGAACATCTTGATTAGAGATAAGGTCTAACCAGCGCTTACGGTACCTTAATTCTTTATCGGCTAAACCGGCGTGTTTGTCTGCCAAGGGAAGGAGTGTTTTAGTTAGCAGCGTCAATTCTTTAACAAAAAGAGTAAGTTCACCTTTATTAGTTCGGAAAATATGGCCTTTAACGCCAATGATATCACCGAGATCAAGTTTTTTTTCGATGAATTTGTAAGGGGAAAGTTCTTCATTTCCTGTGAAATTGAGGACTTTAGTGGCGTCACGATTAAACATCAGCTGGGTTCGGCCTGTGGAATCTTGCAGATGAGCAAAAGCATTTTTTCCCATCCCCCTATAAAGTACAAGCCGACCGGCTAAAACAACTTCTTCTGTTTTTCCTTCTGCTGCATCCTCGCTCGTTCCAATCGTATGATTTTCATACTTTTGCTGAAGAGGTTCTGCAGTAATCGATGGGGAAAAGTGATGAGGGTAGGGATCGATGCCTAATTGACGGATTTCTTCCAATTTTTTTGATCGAGTAATAAACTCATCGTGGTGATGATAATCGGGTTTTGCAATCATGAATTAAAAAAGGTTAAGGATTAGTAGAATGGTTTTCATTTACTCTATAGCTTCGTACATAATCAAGGCGAGCATAGCAATAAAGGGTCGTCACAACGAGAAGAATAATATAGAGAGCCCAATTCAAAATAAACCATTTTGTTTCACGCTTTGCGTTCAAAAATTGTTCAAACCATTGCATCATGTAAAAACCTTTTTTGATTTCTACTTTAACTGATGATTTATTTTTGCCATACCCTTTACTCGGAAGGAGAGTTTAAATTACAGATCCAACAAGATCGTAGCCAGAAATATCAGTAATTTTAACTTGATAGATTTCCCCAAAGGCTTTGACTTTACGGCCATCGTTAATCAATACTTGACCGTCAATATCAGGACACTGGCCTTTATGTCTTCCTACCATCAGAAGATTTGTTTCGGGGTGATAGCCTTCAACAACCACAGGAATCACTTTGCCTTTGTAACGGTTGTAAAGCTTTTTTAAGACTTTTTGCTGAATGGTCATTAGCTTTTCATGGCGACGTTCTTTTGTTTTCTCATCAACTTGATCAGGCAGATCGTAGGCATGGGATCCTGGCTCTCTTGAAAATTTAAAAATACCCACGTTATCAAGCGGATACTCTTGTAAGAAAGTGGCCAGCTCTTCGAATTGTTCTTCTGTTTCTCCAGGAAAGCCGACGATTAGGCTTGTTCTAATGGAAACATCGGGGAGCTCTTTTTTCAATTTAGTGATCGTTGAGATAATTTGATCTCTTGAGGTTGCACGGTGCATCGCTTTTAAAACGGTGTCATTCACATGCTGGATTGGCATATCAAGGTATGGGCAAATTCTTGGATCACTTTTCATTAAGGCAATCAATTCATCTGTAATTTCGTCAGGATAGAGGTATAGCAGTCTTAGCCAAAAAGGCTTATCAACAGCAAGAAGTTCTTTTAATAAATCCACTAAGCCGTCGACTTTTTTAGCACCACGATCTTTTGCGTAATCTCCAAGGTCTTGTGCAATCAAAATAATTTCTTTCACACCTTGGTTTAAAAGGAGATTAAACTCTTTAAGCACCTGTTCTTTGGATTTGCTTTTTAAAGGTCCTTTAATGGTAGGAATGATACAGTAAGCACAGCGTTTACGACAGCCTTCGGCAATTTTTAAATAGGCAAAATGTTTCGGGGTCGAGAGTTTTCTTGGGACCTCACCTGCCTCAAGATAGCTTTTGGCATTTGTGATTTTACTTGCGCTATCTTTTGATTGAACTGCTTCTAAAATGCCTTCGAGATCCCCTGATCCAAGGAGGTAATCGATGCTTGGGTACTGGGACTTTAATGTTTCACTATGCGTTTGTACCATGCAGCCTGTAACAATTAAGCGCGCTGTTTTTTTGCGTTCTTTCAGGGCAAGATCCACTGTTTCTAAAGATTCATTGCGCGAAGCTTCCAAAAAACCACAGGTATTGATAACGATGTAATCGGCATCGGATAATTCTTCTGCTACTTCATAACCGGCTCTTAGGAGAATCCCTAGCATCACTTCGCTATCAACTAAATTCCTTGGGCAGCCAAGACTAATAAAATGAATCTTATTTCCAAAGAATTGAAAGTTAGGGGCTGTTGATGATTCTTCAGAGATAACTGTTTGTTGAGGTTCTTTAGTTTTTTTATTTTGTCCGGCAATTGGTAGCATACTATATATCTTTTAACTTTAATTTGTTTGGAGATAGTTTATCAAAAAAAACGTTTTTAAACCTAATAGATTCTTTTTGATGATGTCTAGAAAAAAGTGGAGCTTGGGCTCACATCGATAAAAAATCGAGAGGGTTGGTGATCGATCAAGTATTGTCTTAAGATCTTAGTAATAATCTTGATAGAAGGACCACGGATAAAAAACTGAAAGCGATATTGATTTTTGATTTTAGCGTGGCCTGAAGGAAAAACAGGGGTCAATTCATATTGGGAAGGCATGAGTGATACTAACTGCTGTCGTAATTCGTCCAATTCTCTTTTTGCACGATCTTCATCTTCACCGCTATGACGAATTTTAACCATCTGTGAAAACGGGGGATAGGCGAATAATTTCCTCACCTCCATTTCTTCAGCATAAAAACCTTGGTAGTCTTGATTGGAAGCGTGAAGAATGGTGCTATTATCAGGGATAAGAGTTTGTAGAATCACTTTTCCATTTAATACACCTCTCCCTGATCTCCCGGCAACTTGCGTAATAAGCTGGAAGGTAATTTCAGAAGCTCTAAAATCAGGGATAGATAAGCTGCTATCACAATTTAAGACGCCCACAAGAGTGACTTCGGGAAAGTGAAGGCCTTTAGCAACCATCTGTGTGCCGATCAAAACATCAGCCTTGCCTGTTTTAAATTCCTTGAAAATTTTTTGGTGACTTCCTTTCGTTTTCGTTGTGTCGCGATCAAGCCTTGTTGTGATAATTTCAGGGAAAATGGCATGCAAAGCTCGCTCGACTTGTTCAGTGCCCACTCCTTTAAACTTCATAGGTGCCGATGCGTGGCATCTGGGGCAATTTGTTGGGAGGGGGCTTTGAATGAAGCCACAAAGATGGCAAGCAAGATGGTCCTCTTTATAATGATAGGTCATCGCTAAATCGCAATCGGAGCATTTAACGGCTTCGCCACAAGAAGGGCAGCAAAGAGAAGTATGGTATCCGCGGCGATTGAGAAAAAGAATGGTTTGCTCTCCCCTCTTCCAGTTTTTTTCAATTGCAGAGAGGAGATGTTCAGAGAAGAGTGTGAATCCTTTAGCTTTTTCCCATTCGTGGCGCATATCAATGACGAAAACTTCTGGCAATTCCGCTTTTAAAGCTCGGCTTTTTAAGATGCTAAGAGTGTATTTGCTTCTCTCCGTGTTATAATAAGTTTCAAGGCTAGGGGTCGCGCTTCCTAAGACTACAGCCGCTTTGGCTAAAGAGCCTCGCATGACAGCTACATCTCGAGCATTGTAACTTGGCATGAGATCTGTTTGCTTATACGAAAGGTCATGTTCTTCATCGACAATAATCAGACCTAAATTTTTAACTGGGCTGAAAATGGATGAACGAGCGCCGATGACAATGCGTGCTTCTCCTTTTGCAATTTTGTTCCACTCATCAAAACGTTCTCCCTGGCTTAAACGGCAATGCAAAATGGCAATACGATCGGTAAAACGGCTTTTAAAGCGTTCTATAGTTTGGGAAGTTAAAGAGATCTCTGGAACTAGCAAGATAGAGCCAACACCTAACTTAAGGGCATGATCGATGGCTTGCATGTAGACTTCTGTTTTGCCACTTCCTGTAATGCCCCATAGTAGATGGGTTTCAAATCGCTGCTCGGTTAAACTCGCATTAATCTTTTTTAAAGCCTCTGCCTGTTCGGGAGTTAAGTTTTTGGGTTTTGTGGGAAAAAACTCGGCATCACTTAAAGGGGAGCGCTCAATCGCTAGTTTATCTAGTTTTAATAAGCCTTTTTTGACAAGGCTTTTGAGCGAGGAACGGCTATCAATTTTTTTAAGAAGATCCGCTAGCCACATCCCTTTTGGCGTTTGCAAAAATAGGTCTAGAATGGCTGCTTGTGTAGGCGTTTTTAACCTAAGTTGAGCACAAGCGGTGGTTAGCTCTTCGAGCGTTTTTCCTCGACTAACATAAAGCTGCTCCTTAACTTGAGCTTTCCCTCGAATGCTCGATGGGACAATCGTTTTTAGCACGCGTTCTAATGGCGTGCAGTAGTATTCCGACATCCATAAGCTTAATGCCATTAACTCTTCGGAAAGAGGGGGGTCTTGAACAAGATCGATGATCGTTTTTAACGAGCTGAAAGCACTTGTTTCTTTCACCTCAACCACAGCTCCATATTTGATCTGACCTCTCAAGGGCACTCTAACCAAACTTCCCTTAAAGATATGACCTTGTAGCTCTCCTGGAATAAGATAATCCAAGGGTTTACCAACAGCTACATCAAGAATAACCGAAGCAATAGACATATTGATTACTTAACGAAAGAAAGAAGCTCACGCCACAAATCAGCTTTTTTAAGAGGATTGCTAAAGTAAAAAGCTGGTTCTTCCATGATGCAAATAGGAACTGGGCTCTCTTCCCTCAGTGAATGAAGTTTCTCAGAGAGCCTTAAAGAATTCGTGGTAGTTAAAATAAATTTAATATCATCGATGTTATTGTTTCTTATGTCATTGATTTCCATTGTCTTAACTTCAATGTTTCGAATAGAAAGGCTGTCTGCTATATTTTTAAGAAACTTAAGCTCTTTTTCATGTATTGTAAAAATAGCAATAGCAGCGATCGGTTTTTTTTGTGTCCATGTAGATGCCAGTGTTTTTGCTAGGTCATCTTTAGGAGGGGCTGCATGGACTTTAACTTGAGGTAGCTCTTGGCGAAAAAATTTGGCGATGTCGACATAGTCTTTTTCAACGGCCTTGAAGATAAGGGGATCTTCTTTTTTTTCGATGGGCGTTTCTTTGACGACTTTTAATGTAACTGTTTCCTTTATCTCTTGAAGACGAGGGGAAGGAGGCTCTTGTGGCAAATTTTTAGGGATAGGGTTATTTGCTAGAAGAGGGACCGTTAAAGGGGTAGTTACAGAAGGGGAGTTCCTTTTTTTTTTAGGAAGAGGATGATTGTCAAAAAGATACAATTCTGTAAGGGTGATTAATTGAAGTAACTCTTCTTTCACAAAGTAAGCTCGGTCATTTTATCGTTTATGTTTTTGGCTAATTGCGAAAAGCCTCTTTTCGTATACTCGCCAAGAATGAAATGCTCCAAAGAGGTGTGACCTTCTGGACAATTTTCTTTAAAAAACTGCACAATGATGCGTTTGCCATAAATATTTCTTAATGATTGCTGGTTCTTTAGAAGAAAGAAGAGCACATTGGCATTATTTTTAAAAAGTTTTAAAAGTGGAAAAAGATGTTTTTTAAGCTTCTTGAAGGATTTTAAGGTCTGTGCAATATGCAAGTCGATCATATCTTCTACATAGACGGAAGAATTGTCTTTTTCCGATGCCTTTAGTAAGCTAAGAGCCTTTCTCGCTTCTCTAACAGATTTATCGAGAATATTTTGTATCTCTTTTAACTCCTTACTTTCCCCATTCAATTGTACATATTGATGAATTAATGTTGTAAGTTTATTTAAACTACCTTCTGCGTGAGCCCAGGGAAAAAATCGACTGTGGCCTTGCGTATGCCCACCCAATTCTAGGAGAGAATGAAGGAGCTCTCGATGGTTCTCTCCATTTTTTTGTTTGTAACGGGCAATCAATTTCTCGAGACGATTGACCTCGTCTGTCGCTTTCATAAATTCCGATATAATAAACTGAAATACAAGATTAGAATCTCGTAAGTGTGGGTGGTGGGGTTCGTTTATCAAAGGAATACACTCGCGTTAAAGTTTGCAGAAAAAATGAGCGCAACTAGCGTTGCGCTCAAAAAACTTTACCAGTTTGAACCAGGTTTCTTTTGCGTTGGGTTTTGTTGCTGTTGTGGTTGTTTTTGTGGTTGGTTCTTCTGACCTGGGTTAGCAGGACCTTTTTGTGTTTGTTGTTTTTTGTCCATTTTGCCCTCCTTAAAGGTTATTGGTTGGACAAATTCCTTCTATTAATTCTAATAAATAGTTGTCAATAGTTTTTAAATGTTACTCATTAAAAAAAGTTAGTTGAAATTCTTGAGCAGTATATTTTCCTTTTGGCTGCGTAGTTTTTTTATAAATGGGAGGTTCAAAAGGAGCTACATTTTTTGAGCCTTCTTCAAGATGAAATAAAATTTCTTTTGCTCTTGAAATGACCCAATTGGGGAGGCCTGCTAACCTTGCAACATGAATACCATAACTGCGATCAGCTTTACCAGGAATAATTTTTCTTAGGAATAAAACCTGATCTCCACTTTCATGTACGGCGACGGAGAAGTTATGTGCACCTGACATTTTTTCTTCGAGTTTGGTCAGTTCGAAATAATGGGTAGCGAATAGTGTTTTTGCTTTTTTTCCTTCCGTGGAGAGGAGGAACTCGGCGATAGACCATGCTAAGGAAATACCATCATAGGTACTGGTCCCTCGGCCAATTTCATCTAAGATCACTAGTGATCGTGATGTGGCATTATTTAAAATATTGGCGGTTTCTGTCATTTCAACCATAAAGGTCGATTGGCCTCTTGCTAGATCATCGCTAGCTCCAATTCGGGTGAATAGTTTATCAATAATACCGAGATGGGCCTGCTTAGCAGGTACATAAGAACCTATCTGGGCCATGATTGCGATAAGAGCTACTTGCCGAATGTAAGTCGACTTACCTGCCATGTTTGGCCCTGTAATTAACATCATGCGATGGCTATCGGTATTCAAAAAAGTATCGTTAGAAACAAACTTTTCTCCCAAGTTCATGCTTTCAATAATCGCATGTCGCCCTTCTCGGATGTCAAGAGTAGTGCTATTATCAACCAATGGCTTGCAGTAGTTGTGATCCCTTGCTACTTTTGCAAGAGATAATAAGAAATCGATAAGGGCGATCGCCTGAGCGCTTGAGAGAATATCTTGAGAAAACTGAGAAACAAAGGCGATGAGTTCTTGGAATAAAGCTAACTCTAACTGAGCAATTTTTTCCTCACTACGTAGCACTTTGTCTTCATACTCTTTTAATTCTGGGGTAATAAAGCGCTCTGCATTTGTTAATGTTTGGCGTCTTAAGAAGTTTTCTGGCACGCGCTCTGTCTGCCCTTTGCTAACCTCGATATAGAATCCCGAAACCCTCGTATAACCTACCTTTAAAGTCTTAATTCCCGAAGTTTCTCTTAGATCTGTTTGGTAACGATTCATCCATCGTTTGCTATCCTGGCTAATGGCTCGTAACTCATCCAATTCTTGGCAATAACCTTCCCTAAATAAATTGCCATCCGAAACACGCAGAGGAACTTCGTCGTTAAGGGCTCGGGTTATTTTCTCAATCAGAGAAGGGCAATCTTTGACTTTGCTAGCTTCTTCTTGAATGAGTGCATGATCAAAACTTCTTAAAAGATTTTTGATATAAGAAAGAGGCTCTAGAGAAATTTTAAGAGCAAGGAGATCTTTTGGAGTCGCATGCCCAGTATAGATTCGCATCATCAGTCGCTCTAGGTCTTTAATGGTCCCTAGCGAAGAGCGAATTTTTTCCATTGTCTCATAATGGGTGAGAAATTGTTCGATGGCTGTGTGACGCTGTTCAATTTTTTGAACATCAAGTAATGGCTGAACAAGTAATCTTCTTAGTGTCCGGCCACCCATTGGCGTCATGGTTTGATCGAGAAGAGAGACAAGGGTGTTTTTATTACTGCGATCTTGTTGCGTATGAATAATTTCGAGATTGCTTAAAGTCGCTCTGTCGAGCTCCATAAATTGGTGAGAAGAGTAGGGTTGGATGGCTGTGAAATGTTTAATGCACTGGCATAAAGTATCTTTAAGAAAGGTTAAAAGAGCGCCAGCTGCGTTAATAGCGGCTACCATTGATTTGAGCCCAAAACCGTCCAAACCAAGTACTTTGAAATGGTCGGCAAGGAAATCGTAACAAAGCTTATGTTCGAAATGCCATTCGGGGATCGTGTTGATAAGGCAATTCCATCCCAGTTTAACATCTTCGAGAATTTGAGCGTATCTTTGTTGAAACTTTTGAGAAATAAGGATTTCGCTTGGACGGAGGCGATAGAGCTCGCTTAAGAGAAGCTTGTTGTCATCAAATTCGATGACATAGCATTCACCTGTCGTTAAATCAGCAACTGATAGACCAAATAAGTTGCCCACTTGATGAATACTTGCAAAAAAATTATTCCTTTTTTCGGAAAGGTAGGCAGAGCTGAAATTAGTTGCTGGGGTGATGAAACGTTTCACTTCTCTGCTGACAAGTCCTTTACCCGAAGGGCTTTCTGTTTGTTCCGCGACGGCCACCTTGTAACCCTTAGAAACTAAGCGATCGATGTAGGTTTCAGCCGTATGGTAAGGAACCCCGCTCATGGGGATATCTTGTCGTTTTGTAAGCGTGAGATCGAGCTCTTTTGCAATCAATACGGCATCATCATAGAACGCTTCATAAAAGTCGCCTAAACGAAAAAATAAAATGGCATCTTTGGCGATAGCTTTACATTCGTACCACTGAGACATCATGGGAGTGATTTTTGCTTTAGGTTCCTGTGAATCGCTCATAATGATTAAGGGGGTTAGGGGTTCAAAAAGAGCTAGCGAACATTCTAAATTTCAAGGATTTCTTTTAGAACGAAAGAGTTTTTATATCACAGATTTTGGAAAAAGTAAATGCTCAAAAAACTGATCGTCTTTACATCTCTTTATATTAAAATTAAAAAAAGACAGTTGTTTTTGCGTTATTAATATTAAATTAAACGATGAAAAAGTGTTTGAAGTTGACCAAATATTTAGCCACATATTGGTTAATATAGAATTAAAAACAAATTAGATTTTTTTAAAAAATAGTTTGACAGCTATTTTAGGACGTGCATGATGCGGGATAGAAGAAATGCTTTAGAAATAGACCCGAGCTATAAGTTACCATCATCATTTTCATGGCAGTTGCCATGATAGGAGCTATAACGACTACCACTCACTAGCAATTGAGATGATCAACCGTTGATTGCAGAAAATACCCTTTTTTCACTGCGAATAACGCGAATCTATCTAATGTGAAAGAGGCGGGGTCGGATAAGAAAATAATCGGGTTGCCTGTTCGTCCAAACTTTACTTGCTAGTTGGCTTGAAGAGATGAGCAAGTCGGACACTTTAAACTTGGCTTAAGCCTTTTGCTTGGGAATGGGCATGTTAGGTTTAAATTGTCCGATTTGATAGGCAGCTAAAAAGTGATAGGATGGACAATAGGTAAATCCTCTTTTAACAAAAAGGACAACCTATGAAAAATTATATGTTAGTAGCAGCAGCTATTTCCGTTATTGGCACAGGTACACTTTTTGCTGATTATTATCAGCAAGGAAGTGGTTATTACTATCCTTCGAATAATGAGAGCAATTACAGGACTCAAGATTTTGATCAACCTCCTCATCACTTTAATCCTGCCAATTATGGCACTCAACCATCTAACTACCAGCCACGTCCTCAAGACTCTTCAGCCCAACCTTCTCCATCACAAGGATACGTTGTGCAGCAGACCTACCCTTCACAACAGCAATCTTACTATTCTCAACAGCCTCAGAGTGGTACAACATCTCAGCAGGATAAAGCTCGTTATACTAACCAGCAAGGCAGCCAAAGCTATCTACAAAAAAATGCACAGAGTAACCAGGGAACTGTGCGTAGCAATGACAATGATAAGTTTACGACCGATGAAGATAGAAGATTAGGCTTTCAAATTAGACAGCAAATCGCAGAAAAATTCCCTCAAATTGATCTGAATGCGATTGCTATTTACATTGATGAAGGTAGTGTAAGGCTTTCTGGTAAAGTAAGAAGTGAGCAGCTAAGAACAGATATTAGCAGCCTGATTAAAGAATTAAAAGGTGTGAAGAGTGTTACTAACAAGCTAGAAGCTCCTGGACAAAAGGGGCAAAATAGCGGTGGACCTTTAGCTGTTAACGAGACGAATAAAAAATATCCAAGCTATGTCAACCCACAACAACAAAACACCTATCCTAATTCAACAAGCAATTGGGAAAATACACCTGCTCCTTCAAGCAACATTACTGGCCAAGATAGCTTATTAGCGGACAAAATTCGTCAAGCAATTGCTAGTGATCAATCCCTTTCTCCACAAGCTAAAAGTGTTGGTATTTTAGTGAGCTCTAAAAGCATCACTTTGAATGGGACTGTGAAAAGCGAAGTTGAGAAGAGCCGTCTTGCGGCAAAGGTAAGAGGT
Source organism: Parachlamydiaceae bacterium HS-T3 (assembly GCA_000829755.1). Lineage (GTDB taxonomy): Bacteria > Chlamydiota > Chlamydiia > Chlamydiales > Parachlamydiaceae > HS-T3. Next base: position 29,586 of record BBPT01000029.1, on the reverse strand, counting down.
CTAGGCGAGGGAAGAACCATCAATAACATGTTGGAAGTCAATAAAACCCGCTAATTATAACAAATGGGCAGCCCTTAGGGGCTGCTCATTTTATATCCTTAAATATAATAATAAAGTCTAATTTCATTCATATAAATATTTTAAGATTTTTTTATCAATTTTTGCTTGATCAGTTCTTGTTTAATAGCAAATAACAGATTTTTTTCTTTCTCTTGTGCTTTCTTCTCTTCAGTTTCTTGTTCTTCTTTTTGTATTTTCCAGTGTTTTTCTAAGGCCTTCTGTTCACTGATTTTATCCTCATCTTTTTGTATAGAAGGGGGAGGAGCGGCAAATATTTTAGCGAAACTATTGGCTTTAGGTTTTTCGCGAGTGTTACGTTGCTCAGGCTTAATCGAAGGTGAAGAGGATTTGCTCGACTTTTTGTCCTTATCGGTTTTTTCTTTTTCTAGCTCGGTGTGAAGCTGGGCGAACGTATCCATTAATTCATTAACAGCTTTATTAAGCTCTGCCGATTCTTTTTCTGATAGCGTTTGGAACTTGTAATTGGAAAGGTGAACAGTTTGTCCACCCGCGTTTTTATAGACAATTTTTTTAATTTTATGGCTCTCTACAAACCTCATGAACTCGGCGTCCACTTTAAGGGTAGATGTAGATGTATTCAAAAGAGCAAATTTCCCCTTGGAAACACCATTTACTTTTTGACTGTCTACGCCCCTTACTTCTATTCTTCTGGAGCCTAAAAAATTTCTTTTATCATGAACAGTTACTAATTTTTCATTATCAGAGCATGATTGAAGAGAAAGTGCAGCTGAAGCAATATTAAAAGTCATGTTGACCCTCGAACTCTAACTATCCTTACTTACAATTATACTTTATAATGCATTATTATTATTCATAATAATTTAAATTTTAATCACTTACCAGAAAAACGGGTCATCAGTCTTGACAATAAGTTTGTTCGCCCTGGGTTTAGCTTATTCAGTGTTTTTTCACATTCAGAAACTTGGTGATTAAACTCTTCTTCGGTAAAAATTTCGCATTGGGTATCATTTTCATTAAATTTTAACTCCTCTACCGAGTCCCTCATTAATGAATGAACAAGTGCTGTTACCCTTTTTTCTGCAAATCTCTTCTGCCAATCAGGATGGACAAATAAACTTGTTATTTTTTCGATACTTGCTCCTTTTTCTTTCTCAAAAGTTGCAATGCAAAATCGATGTTCTTTTTTGATCTTCTGGAATTCTTCTTGAGAACAATTTGATGGGATATATGCAAAAACAGCGGCTGTGAATTCTGGCTTATCTCTTGGGACATTTTGTACCTCATCTTGTCCGCTAAAGTTTTTGATATTTTTTATATAACAAAAAACCTCATATTCTCTGCTTGAAATCGGTACTGTAAGCATTGTTAATGCCATAAAGCCTCCCTTTTAAGGAAATATTTTAATAAACTAGCTGTAATAAATTAGAAGTTATTAATTTGTGTTTCTGGTGAAAAAATTAATAAGCCTTCTGTTTAGCGCATTTTATTTACGTTACACTTTTCTGCAACCAAAATTTTCAAAAAAATTTTTGATATAAAAATCGGTTTAGATTTGTATTGATAAGTAAAAAGAGCATTTAGACAGCAAGCTAGGCAAAGAAATTTGAGTAAAGGATATTATGGCTCAGATTAACTTTGCTATTTTAAGGGATGCTTTAGCAGGCGTTGTGGGCTTCTTTTTGATTCATTTCTATGGTTTAAGTAAACCATCAAATAATCAAAGTAAAGTTGGCATAAAATGGCTCAAGAGTAAATAACAGCATGACTGTTTTTATTAGTGCCATGTTTAGCTGGGCTCTAAATGGCTCTTAAGCCCTTTAATGTTTCATTATCTAGCACTTCTAGTAAATAATGAAATTGAGGGCCGTAAAGGCCATAGACCAGCGCCTTCACGGCTGGGGGTCTGAAGCGAGCGGCCTGATCAAAAGGAGTATCAGAATGTCGAATATAGCAACAGATCAAAAAGTGATTAAGAATAAGCTAGTGTTTTTAAAACTTGCAGAAACATTAGGAAACATCTCGCAGGCTGGCAAAATGATGGGATATTCTCGAGATAGCCTTTATCGCAATAAAAAACTGTATGAAGCAGGTGCAGAATTAGCCCTTCAGGACCTGTGACTCGCAAAAATCTTGTTTAAAAATAGGGTTGATGAATCCATTGAAAAGGCAGTTGTTGACTTTTGCTTTAGATAAGCCTGCTTATGGTCAATTAAGAGTTTCTAACGAGCTCAAAAACAAGAAGTCCTTATCTCTCCGGCGGAATTCGTTCGGTTGATTCAAGAAAACTCGATCCTAATCGAAGATCAAATTAAAGCTTTAAAGAAAGCTAAAGAAGATAAGCAGGCTTATGGTGAAATTGAAACAGAAATCCTGGTTATCCAAGATTCTCCACTGGCTGCCTTGAACCAGATGGAACGTTCTTGTCGTGCAGTTTGTTGAGTTTTTCTTGCCATCACCGCAAGAACTCATTGTGAAACTTTTTAATGAATTAATTAAGGTTGGACAGAAGAGAAATAAACCCTTCTGTCTAAATAGGTTTTAAGTGCCGAATTGTTTGTAATGTAATCAAAATTTAAAAAAATTAGTTCGATGAAAAAGAAAGCATTTGTGAAATGTGTGATATATTAAATTATCTGCCTAGTATCATGCTCTTTAACCTTTCCACTAGACTAGATGATGAATTGGATGAAACTCGGCCATTCAATTGATTTAGCAGCTTTTCACACTTAGTGATGTGCGCTTCCTCTTTACTAGAAAGAACCCCGCACTCAACATAATCATTAAAACTTAACTCATCTCCTAAATCTTCCCGTTGTCCTTCATCAAAGAAAAATTGAGTTACGTTTTTTATTTGAAAAAATTCAAACCAAAATCTCTTAACCGATACTTCCGTTATTTCGCTATTCTCTTTCTTTTTCTTTGCTAGACAGAAACTATTGTTTTTAATGTCTCTAAACTCCATAGGCGAACAGGTAGATGGAATAGATGCGAGAATAGCAGCTGAGAAAGCTTTATCTCTCTCCCCAATTGTTTTTACCTCTTTAACATAACAGTAAACCACTTCCTCATTGTTCGAAACGGATGCTACAAGTCTTTGTGTTGGACTTATCGTCATAAAAACTCCTTTGATAAAAATAAACTAATCAAGAACTCTGCTTTACCTTATCAGTAACAGAAGTAAGATAACCTCTTCTGTTTTAGGCGGTTTTTAACGAAAGTTAATTTATAGTGCAAACAAAATCTAAAAAATTTTTTTACAACCAAGTGAGGTTTTGGGAAGGTGTGGCTATTGAGTTAACTTGATTACTAATTGATCTCCTTCGATTTCAATCCTTGCTTGCTCTAATTTTTTTGATAGCGATGCTACGTTTGGAAGGGTGGCATGAGAAATAAATTCACTTTGTAAGCGAAGATCTAGGCAATCATCGGAATCTGTCATTGTTGTCACAGTTTGACCTTCACAACAAATATAAATACTGAGAGTTCTGCCTTTGAGATAGGCCCAGACCCGAGTAAGATCGATTTGGGGCAATGAAATTTTTATCATAATTCCATTCTCTATCGCAATCACTGTACTATCTATAATATTTGTGTTGTCAAAGTTGCTTAAGAGGTCAGTCGAAGGAACCAATACGCATAAATAAGTTCCATCTAACTGCTTTTGAAGTTGAAAGGCGACTTGTTCTTCCTGCCTTAACCTTGATGCCAAAGTGCGGGCAATCAGCTCATATTGCTGAGAGGTTTGTACGAGATGGGGGCGATCTAAACGCAGCCTAGCAACTGTATGTGCAAGGTTGTAAGTCGGTTGTTCTTTGGAAAGTAAATAATGGGTTGTTAGATAGGTACCCGTTCTGCCCACCCCTGCCGAGCAATGAACGAGAAAAGGGCCATTACTTGCTGATTGTTTATTAATAAATTGAATTATTGCATACAAATCCTCAGCGCTAATCACTCCAAAATCAGGCCACCCAGGGAGCTGGTAGTGCCAGATAGACTTTGATTGTTGCGAAAACTGAATATCAAAAGCACGGCAAAAGAGTTTTTTGCCTGAAGGCAATCTTCTGACTTCTTGAGAGATAAAGCGAATCGAATGATGTTCGCTTGATATTTCTCCTTTTTGCTTACTAGGCCAGTAGCGATATCCTTTTGGCTGGGCAGTGTTGTTCAGCATAATAATATAGCTGATGTCATGTTCAAAAACCATAGACCAAAATGCTAAAGCCGTTTTTGCTGTTGGCCCTTCAGCTGCAATGTATTTTTTATTCATCACCCATGAAGCATTAATGTAATCGTTCTCCAGATGGCCTCCTGACAGCTTGACTCTCGTATGCTCCCAGGGCAAAATATTATGATAGCGATTTTGCTCAGGAAACTGATCGCACACCTTTATATCGGGAAAGCTCGTTTTAATTTTTTCTATACAAGCATTCTGTAAAACTTCATTGAATTCACTTTCTAAAACGTCACTATTCAATTTTCCAAGATCCGCGAGACGATGTGTAAAAGAATGAAAGCTTCCTAAAAATTGTTCCGCAGGATTCATTTTTGCCGTTTGGGAGGTCATTAGCGCGCGAGTCTTTTTGATAGGAGTGATGACTTTCTTCTTAAGTTGAGCAAGCAGTGCATTTTTTTGATATGCGGAATAAAGGTAGAAAAAGAGAACTCCCCCTATACCGCAAGTAAATACACCGATGGCCACCGCTTGGATAATCAGTCTCTGTCTGTGCTCAATAGGATATTTTTTCCCCTGATGAAATACCGCAAGGGGTGAAAGGAGATGGTTGCAGCAACGTATCATTGATAGATCCTTTGGTACTTTCTAAGAAAGATATAATTTTTTTATTAAAATAAAAGTATTTTTTAAATCATTCAATAATAGACACTTAGTGGGTGTATGTAATTAGTAAATTGACTAAACAAATTTTTATAAATATAATGCAATTAGAGTGGCTATTTTGTTTCTATTTATTTCAATACTCTTACTCCTAAATATAAGGAGGTGTTTTTTATGTATTGGATAAAAAATAGTTGTTTTTACTTAACCCTTGGTCTTGGACTCGCTTTTGCATCTCTTGCCGCGGGATCGGCAAACGCAACGCCTCTAAACCATGAACAGTTAATCGCTCACGGCGGACACGGTGGAGGTGGACACGGAGGCGGGCATGAAGGTGGGCATAGCGGCCACCATGATGGTAGGGATGGGCATCACGGCGACTGGGGGGGACATCACGGTGACTGGGATGGACATTATCATCACTGGGATGGTGACTGGGGCGGTGGGTATGACGGCTGGGGCGGTGGTATTTACTTCGGCGGTTATCCTTCCTACTATTATTACGATTCTGGCTATCCTTCTGGATATTACTATAATTCACCTTATTATGATTCTTATCCCTATTACTATGAAAATTATTAAAGACCCGAAACCGCTTCGTAAAAGTGTTACGAAGCGGTTTCTTTTTGTATTTCCTGGTAAATTTCCTCAGCCGAACGCTCTTTAAAACTCAAAATGAGCTGCCTTTCTATGTCCTGCCATTGTGGATGCTCGATTCGATAAAAAAAGGTATTAAGCCATCCTGGGATTGCATCTTCTAGACAATAGTGAGCAGAGATCGTTTGTAACATTGCTTCCCATTCTTTAAATAAATGTTCATTCACGATTTTAGCTATTTCTTCGGCTAAAAATTCTGGCTTTGTAGAAGGAATTTGTTGAAGAAGAGCCAAATAGTTTGTAACGCGGCCCAACTGATGATATTGAGCTATTTTTATTAAAGCATCGAGAGTTTCCCTTTTATGTTCTCGAGGTTCATAAAAAGGGAGTTGATGATGGCTAATCACCTCACTTAGAGATAAATCACCCGTACACCCCACTGGGGATTGACTACCGCTAATAAGCGGTATAAATTCTTTGTATGCAATAGGCAAATCTTCATGCAAGTAAAGGTTTTTTCCTAAAGATTGAATATCAACAACTTGCTTATATTCTCCCTGTTGCGAGTAATATAAACGAGCGATGCCTATTTTTTTGAGTTCTTCTAAATTAATGGCTTCTTTTTCGTTGCGGGTAAAGGGAAAAAGAAAAAGGTGGAGGTCCTCATTCTCTTTTAGCTGGAGCCTACAAATCAGATAGAGATAGGTAAGTTTAGCTTCAGATAATTGGGTGATATAGCTGACATAAAATTTAGGGGGGAGCTGATTTGCCTGGGTTGGGAAGGAAAGGTGGTCTTTTAGAAAAATGCCTTCTTCGAAAGGGGATAGTCCCGTGCTTAACCAATTTAACTTTAAGGCAGCATCAATGCCCTGAAAGTTTCCTGTTTCTGAAAAGTAGAAGGACTTATCTTTTAAAAGTGGATTTTCAAAAGTATTTAAAGCTAAAGAAATATGAATAAGGGCGTCGCAATCTTTTAATTCCTCGTAAAATCTAGTGCCTTTTTCTTGCAAGCTAGCAAGGAGTTTAGCTTGGCTCAGCTGCTTTTCTAATTCCTCGCAAAGTTCTATCATTGCTTCATTTGCTAACGGGGTTTCTTTCAATTGCTTGGCATCTTCCTTAAGCTTGGCAAGCTCAACCTCGAGTTTTTCCACTTCTGCTTGGTAGGAGGGAAGTTCCTTCCCTTCTACAATCGCTTCGATGAGATAAAAAGGATCAAAAAAGGAAAAAACCTCTTGATTAACAGGAAGCTCAGGCAAATTTCTTTGGTAGGTGTAGGCAATTTTGATGATGAATTGGGGATAAAGCTCTTCCAGGAAACGGGCAAGCTTATTCAAAGCGATAAAGTCACCAATCCCATCTGAGGAAACTGTTGTAACAACAAAAATTTTTTTAGGTGTTGTAGGAGCTTTTAATTGATAAATAGGGTTTAGTAGCTTTCGAAATGTGAAGAATAATAACTTTTGTTCTGTTTCCTCCCGAATAGCAAAAGGGAGTTTAACTAATTCACTTTGAATAGATTTTAATTCAGCTATAAAGAGAGGGTTTAACTTTTCGTGGATGAAGGCATCATGTAAGATTTTTTCCAAATAGCCCATTTTGTTCCTTAAGCTTTATTCAGAAAAAATAATCCATTTAAGGATTCTAAAAAACTTTTTTAACTCTTAAACAGACACTGGTTCAAGTTTAGGTTTCCAAAGAGCTTTTGTCGTGCTGACTAGTAGATAGAAAATAGGCGTATTAAAAACACTAAAAAAGGCTTTGTAACAATAGGAAAAGCCCATGATGGGCAAAACTTGGTCAAAGGTCATACCGAGACCCCAGTACAAGTAGATAATATCGATCATCAATGTATCGACTAATTGTGAAGTAAGCGTAGAGCCATTATTTCTTAGCCAAAGATGCTGGGGGCCTGTCCACCGCTTAATCAAGGCATAAAGCTGGATATCAACCACTTGTGCTGTTACGAAAGCAACAAGAGATGAAAAAATGCGTAAACCACTCAGTCCCAGTACGGCTTGGAAGGCGATCTGCTCTTGCTCTGAGATAGCAGGAAGCTGAAGGGCAACGTAGATAATGCCGAAGCTTAATATATTTAAAGCAAAGGCAATATAGATCATTAGCTTGGCCTTCTTTTCCCCAAAAATTTCGGTTGTAAGATCACTAAGTAAAAAGGTCAGGGGGTATGTAATAAGACCTGCTGGAATAGCAAAAGATTCGACAAAGGGAATGTATACCATTTTTGCCGAGATAATGTTAGAAATCACGACAATCACACAAAAAGAAGCGCTGATGATTTGGTAAAGGGATTGTCGTGATGAGAAAAGCATGGTTACCTCAGTGAATGAAGAACAAATTGATAAAGGCGGTTCCAATTGTCTTTTTGATTCAGGTTACCTTCTTGGTCAAAGGCTTGGTAACAAGAAGCCAGTGAAAATTCTTCTGTTTGTACTTGACCGCCAATATTTTGAATCACATCCCTTAGGTGAAGCAATCCTCGTGCACCTCCGCCTTGCCCGGGCGAAGCGCTCATTAAAACAAATTTTTTCCCAGCATAAGCTTCTCTGGATGATTGCCCATTCTCACTTCTTGATGCCCAGTCCAAAGCATTTTTAAGCACACCGGAAAAAGAGCCATTATAATTCGGAGAGGCAATAAAGATGATTTGACTATTTTTCATTAGATTGCGAAATTTTTTTGCAGTTTTAGGCATACCTTCTCGGGCCTCCAGATCTGCATCGTAAAAAGGAATTGAAAGATCTTTTAAATCTACGACAGTGACGTTGAACTGTTGTTCCTTGGCAATTTTAGCAACTGCCGCAACCAATTTTTTGTTGCAGGATCCCTCTCTAGTACTTCCCGCAAAGGCAAGTACATTAACTTCCCCGTGGAGAGAGCAGATGATCATTATGTTTAGTAGAAAATATTTAAACATTCTTGGGTCCTTGGGTATGACTAAGTAGAAAAAAGTATACCTTTTTCAGGTTTTTTGACCATTTGTTTTAAGCAGAACTGTTTTCGTTTTTATTTGAATTTTCTGTTTTTCTTTATTGTATCTTTAATTTATTTATTTAATATAATTGTATTTTTAAAATAAAACCGATGGTTAATTATGAAAACAAGAGGATTTGATGATAAAGTACGAAACTTTCAAGTTTCTCTTTATCAAAACTTAAGAAGACACCATGAAATTGGCAGATTTGCGGCCCTTCCAATCGCTATATTGGACGTAACGGCAACGATAGGAGGCGTCTCTGCTAAGATTATTGCAAACCTTGCCCTAGTTCCAATTAACGCCGCTGGTTCTTACTTTAGCAAAAAATATAGTTTAAAGGATGCGGGCAAGTGTTTCACAAAAGCTGTAAAAACTCTTCCACAGGGATTTGTATTGGTGGCTGCTTCTCCTGTTTTAATCGCATGTCAGACACTGAATATTTTACGCCATCCTCGCGGGGCTGGGCCTGCCATTGAGAGAGCGGGCCACTTAATGGCAGCTTTCGCTTTTGCAAGTTCTGGTTCTATATTCAGGTAGAAATAATAGGATGCGCAGCAATTAAAGTTCGGTTGATAGTTTTTTTGTCTAGTTTGTAAAATGAATAGTTTAATTTAGTTATTATAAAAAAAGTTAATCAAAAGTGTGTAATGAGAAATTCAATTGTTAGTAAAGCTCAAAAAACAGTTATTGATAGCCTATATAAGGGCATAAATAAATATCCTCAGGTTGGACGATTTGCAGCACTCCCAGTTGCCGTGTTAGAGACAAGTATCAGTCTAGGCTCAATTCCCCTAAAGATAATTGAAGACCTGGCTCTAGTGCCAATTAATGCAGTGGGATGTTGCTTTAGCAAAAAATTTAGTTTAAAAGATATGGTATTCTCCCTCCTGCATGGAGTAATCTCTATTCCTGTTGGAATTTTGACATTGCCTATTGCACCAGCCATGTTGGCCGTTCAAACATTGAATATTTTAATACGACCGCATCATGCCAAATCTCTAGTACAGGAGATACTCTCTTGTCAGGAAAAACCGTATAGTGCAAGTGTTCAATAGTATAAGTCTTTGAATCTAGAGAACTATTCCCCATTGTGTTTACAACGTTCTTGCTGCTTGAGCAAAATGCTCTCCAAAATGCAGGGAGGGTTGCTAGTGTAGCAGCAGTAGGTTCTAAATAGAAGAGAAGCCTTTTAACAAAGGCTTTTCTTCTCTCTAATTCTGGTTTTTATGTAAAGCAACGTGGTGACCAAGCTGTCGATCCTTAATTCACTTGGAAAAGAGTTTGAAGTCAAAAATATAAAAATCCTTTGAATTCATTGACCGAAGCTGCTACCAAGCTGGCAGTAATTGCTAATCTATCTGAGCCCATGAGCATCCAGGGTAAGGAAACGGTTTTCCAAAAACTGTTTGATATTGATTTTGGGTGTACTTATTAAAAAGTTCTTTGTCTTCAAAACAATCCCACTGCATGCGATCACCATAGGGCTCATCCCCCGGTTCCCATAGCATGCGCATATAGGCCAAGAGCTTAGTAATGCAATTAGCACGACGCCATTGGCGATCGCTTTCTTCATAAATTTGATTCAGCTTAGCGGCAATTTTCTTTCCGGCAGCCCTTTCTACTTGATCAAAGTCTGGATTGGCTCTACGTAAAGCTAACGTTTTGGAGACCAAGCCGTTGATTCCCAATTCGCCTTGATAGCCTCTTACCGTAATACGTCTAGCCCCCCAAAAAGAAATTTTAGGGGAGGCAGCTGCCACAAGAGGTTCTAAAGTGACAAAAGAAGTGGTCTGAGCAAGAACTTGTCTAATGTCTAATGACATCTTTTATACCTTTGTTGGTCTGCTACATGATGCAGTAAGTTGTTTATAGGCTTTGGCTTTTTTTGTAAAACTTTTCGTTTTTACTGCTATCCATTCAAAAGCCACATTTTTTAAATTAACATTGATGAGTTTTAGCCTTTCTCTTGAGTAAGAAAAACAATTATGGGCTCCAGGAACACCTTGTATGCTACAAAGTACAGAATTTTCTCCAAATAAATTGAAGCCAAAGGCCCTACCTTGTGCTGCATCCTTTTTAGCTTGTTCGATCAACTTTTGAACCTTCCAAGAAGGTCTTTTCCAAATGATTGAACGTTCTCCATAAAGAACTTCAGCTTTTAAATCTTTGACCTTAATTCCTTGAGGACCTTTATGATGGATCATTTTTACAAATTGTTGACCTTCCTTATCAATGCCTTCAACAATGAGTTGGGCATGATTACCTTTCGATAAACAAGTGCAGTAGCCAGCCGATCCCCCATAGGCTACAAGAGTTACGGCCCATTGAAAAGAACTGACATAGACTCGAGGGTCAATTTTACTTAAGCCTTTTAAAGGTCTTACACGCAGCAACTTTAAGTCTATATTTCTAGGATCTAATGTTTGATAGTAAAAAATGCGAAGTTGTTTTTCGGATAAAGCAGAAATTAAGAAACCGAAAGAATATCAATGTGGATTTTTAAAAATATCCAATGTATTACATGATGCCCACGTCGTGACTGAAGCTGAATCAAAAGGATAGCAAAAACTCTCGTTGGCACTTTCATCGATAAATCTCCAAAAATACGTTTACTCTTTTGAATAAGCAATAGATGAACTTTATATCCGAGCAGCATAATTTCATGGCATTGGGGTGCAGGAACAAAATCTAAATCATCATTACTCATAATAGGCAGCGCTTTTATGAGTTCTAAAGAGCGCTCTTGTAGCGTAAGAGTATGATTCGAATTGAGTCCACCCCATCCTTCATCTGCACCCGTTTGTTGATCAATAACATGATACAGAAAATGACTACCTTTTAGATGCAAACTAATGACCTTATTAAAGATATTCCACGTATGTAATCGAATTCGGGTGGTTCTTTGTTGTACAGGTGCATTGTTTAAGTTAAGGCTTGGTAATGAGAGGGCTAATGAGCCCTCCGTTGAAATCGTCATAAATAAACTCCTTAGTTTTTGATATTTTTGTAACAAAAATCAACTACCTTATCAGTGGTCTTTTTCAAAGACCATGCGGAAGCGTCACAGGCGCAGTCAATGATAGGTGGTACCAAAATCTCAGCAGATTTTTCACAGGCCGTTGCACTAGCACCCGCAGCGCTACTGATAAAAGGAGCTAAGCAAGCTGGAATTTTTATTGCTTTATGTTTTGAAGAACAAGCCAACGGAATACCTACCCTTATAGCATCGGCACAGGCATCCACTAGGATTGGCGCAACAGCATCTTTAATTTCCTCCTTCAGGCTATCGATGCGTTGGTTTTTCGCTCTTTTCATTTGTTCAGCGAGAGTTTCACATGAGGTGCCAGCCTTTTTTCTTGTAAGCACAGGTGAGGTTTCGGGGGATGGCAGTAGAGAAGCACATGGCGTTCCCATTGGTGAGTTAGATGATGAGCTAACTGACATAGTATTCCTTTTGAAAAAGTTAGATTTAATTTTTTATTAAAATTCTTAAAAGAATTTTGATGGCATGTAATTTTTGTAATTAAATTAAATCAATAATTAAATAATTTTTTTTATTAAAAAAATATTTAAAATACACAGATGCGTTAGAGAAGGGAAAAATTTTTTTCTTTTGAATTCTAATGCTTGAATCTTTGCTTTCGATTAAGCATTAGATGCTTGGATAATCTCAATTTGACTTGTTACCCTTAACAAAGTTAACTTCTAAAGAATAAATCGTCCCGTAAAAGCATGGGCCCTATCATGAAAATGAGATAAAATGTATGTAATAAAATTTTTAAATAAGCAAATGCGATTATAGCTAAATTAGATATGACATCATGTGTTTGCGCGAAGCTTTTTTCCCAAAATACCAGGGTTTTAATTATGGTAAGAGATGAAGAGTTTTAAATGGGTAGGATGAGTGAAAAGATAGTTCCGCCTTCCTGGCGATTCTTAACTTCAATTGTACCATGATGAATATCCACAACAGCTTTTACGATCGCTAATCCAAGACCAAGTCCTTTAGACGTCGGTGAAAGGCGATGAAATTTTTCAAAAATAAAATGGAAAATTTCCTCAGGAATACCAGGTCCTTGATCAGAGATGCTGATCTCAAACGTATTTTTAAACACTTCCACATTTAAAAGAATCAAAGTAGCAGGAGGGGAATACTCGATCGCATTCAAAATAAGATTATTTAATGCCAGCTTTAAAAGATCAAAATCAAAAGGGAGGAAAATTCCCTGTGGGACTTTGATTTCAATTAGATGGATATTAGCAAAGTGTTGGGTCTCACTAATGCTTTTGTCAATGACTTCCTTGATCGGGTATTGTTTACGGTTAAAATGAACAAAGCCAGATTCAAGCTCTGATATCCCGATCATATTATCAATCTTAAATTTAATATTAAAAATGAATTGCTCCAACCGAGTGACTAACGATCGTGTAGAAGGATCTAAGGGGCTTTGTTTAAGCCGATGATTGATATGTAAAATTTCCTCTAAAGGCTCGTAAAAACTACGATTGAGAGAGTGAAAGATAGATTGGTGCGTACGCTCAATTTGTCTTGTATAGTCCTGTCGATTCACCTTTTCTTCGAAAAGATAGCGTTCGATATAAATGCTAAGCTGCTGGGCAACCGTTTGAATAAAGTTCATTTCCTCAAGCGAAAGGGAGGGGCGATTAGCAGGAAAGTAGATCAGAACACCCACCGTAGATTTAGAAAATTTAATAGGGAAATAAATGCCTTCAGCTGAAGGCAACGTGTCCGTTGACCACCCCCCCACTTTGCCATTGCGGAAAACCCACTCAGCGGTTGCTCTTTCCTTTTCCTCTTTTAGCAGAGCAATATGGCTATCGATGATAAGTTGATTGTCTAAACTTCTATTTAAAATTTCGAACTTACCAGAAAAGATATGTTCTAAGCGTGAGCAGACGTTCAGGCGTAAGTATTGCAAATTGTTTGCATTGGCAATGTCGCGTTGAATTTCATAAAGCCGTTCAATATTTTCTTCTCGTTTATGCAACAGCTGATCTTGCACGCGCATGCGGCTTGTCATTACTCCCATGATGGCAGCACTAAAAAAATAAATAACCACCATGGAAATTTCATTTGGATTAGAGATGGCTGGGTTAAAAAGAGGGGGGATGAAGATGAGTTCCCAACATAGTGCACTTAAAAGAGCCGCAAAGAAGATAGGTCCACTCCCAACAAAAAAGCTTAAGATTAAAATGCCAAGCAAAAAGATAAAACCAACCGATTTATAACCAATGTACGGACCAACAATTAAACCAAAGATACTAACCAAGATATTAAAAATAAGCACTAAGGCATAGGCGCTCCATGGACTGGTCAGTTGATATTGAGGGATTGAGTTTTGGTAATTGGGTATTTCCTGTCGTAGAATGACCAGGTCGATATGTTTGGTTTCCTTTTCTAAGCGATCAATAAAACTACTTCGAAAGAAATTCCAAGGGCTAAACTTTTTAGGAGGACGGCCTATAATGATTCGAGTAATATCACGTTGCTTAGCTATCCTTTGCAAAGCGGCAGCTACACTCAAGTCCTGTATGGTCACAACTTCTGCTCCAAGATCACGAGCTAAAGTTAAATGTTTATTCAATCTTGTTTGATCCAGGTCGTTTAACTTAATACCTGTATCTACATAAACCGTTATCCAAGGGGCATCTAGTTCAAACGCCAAGCGCCTAGTAGCGCGGATGAGTTGTTCTGAGGTAGGGGATGAGCTAATGGCTACCATTAATCTTTCACGGGTTTTCCAGCCTTTCCCATGCATTCTTTCATGCAAATCATGGTCAACTTTCTCAGCTGTAAAGCGAAGAGCAATTTCGCGTAGAGCCATTAGATTTTCTTCTTTGAAGAAGTTTTCTGCCGCAACTCTTGACTGGTTTCCTAAATAGATCTTTCCCTCTCTAAGGCGTTTCAAAAGTTCTGGTGGAGGGATGTCGACAAGCTCCATGCTTGTCGCTCTTTCTAAAATAAGGTCTGGCACAGTTTCACGGACTTGAATACCTGTCAAGCTCTCAATAATGTCCTTCCGACTTTCCACATGCTGTACATTCAATGTGGTGTAGACATCAATTCCAGCATCAAGAATTTCGATCACATCCTGCCAGCGTTTGGGATGTTTTGATCCGGGCATATTTGTATGAGCCAGTTCATCAACTAAGACAAGTTCGGGCTTTCGATCGATAATAGTTTCTATATCCAATTCCTCAAAAACAGTATCCTTATACTTAACCCATTTTTCGGGAATGATTGGCAAACCTTGAAGAAGAGCCTCTGTTTCTTTTCTCCCGTGCGTATTAATCGTGCCAATGACAAGATTGACACCTTCTTTTAACCTCTGTTGGGCTTCTTGGAGCATTGTAAAGGTTTTACCGACTCCTGCCGACATTCCAAAGAAAATTTTCAGTTTGCCAAGTTTTGTCTCTTTTTCTTGTTTTTGAATGTTCTTTAAAATTTCGTCAGGATTTGGTTGATCTTCTTCTATCATTTCAATTCTTCCAAAGCATGATTGAGGATTAGCACGTTAACATAATGAGCTCCTATAAAACCGAATTGTTTTCCTTCAATATGGGCATCAATTAATGCCTTTACTCGATCCTCAGGGATGGCACGAGCTTTTGCAATTCTTGGTATTTGAAAGTAAGCGGTTTCTACACTTATGTGAGGATCAAGGCCACTTCCTGAGGCATAAAGGAGTTCTGCTGGAGCCTGATCACCTAGTTTTTGTTTTCTTTGTGCAACAATGTCTTTGAGTTTCTGGCTTGTAGGTCCTAGATTGCTACCTCCTGAGGGCTTTAAGGGGTTGTAATCAATCGCAGAGGGGCGAGGCCAAAAATAACGTTCATCAGTAACATTTTGTGCAATAAGAATTGAACCCACCGTGCGCTCTTCCTTATAAAGCAAGCTGCCATTAGCGAGCTTTGGCAACATGAGCTGGGCAATCCCAGTAACCAAAAGAGGGTAAATAACCCCTGTGATGACCGTCATGCAAATAAATGTCCTAATCGCAACCTTAAATAAGTTCATGCTACTACACCCAAGCTCGTGATTAATAAATCAATGATTTTAATACCAACAAACGGAGCAATAAGGCCTCCTAAGCCATAAATCAGCAAATGATGCCGTAAAATTTGAGCTGCTGTCTGTGGTTTATAAGGAATTCCTTTCAAAGCAAGTGGAATTAAAGCCATGATGATTAAAGCATTGAAAATGACAGCACTTAAAATGGCGCTTTCTGAGGAATGAAGTTGCATAATGTTGAGGTAGTTTAAAGGGCCATTATGATTCGATTGAGCATAAAGGGATCCGAAAATGGCAGGAATGATGGCAAAATATTTTGCAACGTCATTGGCAATGCTAAAAGTGGTCAAAGCCCCTCTTGTCATTAAGAGCTGTTTGCCAATTTCAACGATATCGAGTAATTTAGTAGGATTGCTATCCAAATCGACCATGTTGCCTGCTTCTCTTGATGCCTGTGTGCCTGTGTTCATCGCAACCCCAACATCTGCTTGTGCTAGTGCGGGAGCATCATTTGTTCCATCACCAGTCATAGCGATTAAATGGCCTTTCTTTTGTTCTTCGCGTATCAGGGCAAGTTTGATTTCAGGTGTCGCTTGAGCGACAAAGTCATCCACTCCAGCCTCAGCAGCAATGGCCCCAGCTGTTAATGGATTGTCCCCAGTAATCATAAGGGTTTTGATTCCGATTTTTCGCATTTCCAAGAAGCGTTCCTTAATCCCACCTTTAATGACATCCTTAAGGTGGATCACACCTAGAATACGATTACCTTCTGACACTAAAATAGGGGTGCCACCCTTTTTCGAGATGAGCTCAATAGTTGCTTGAAGTTCATTAGGAAAAGTTCCCCCTAAACTTTCAATGTGCTTTTGAATGGCATCAACAGCACCTTTACGAATAAGACGAGTCGTGCGTCCATGATCATCAACAAAATCAAGACCACTCATTTTTGTATAAGCAGAAAAGGGGATAAAATGAGAATTTTTATCGTGTAGGACCTCAGCTCTTAGATTAAATTCATTCTTAGCTAACACAACAATAGAACGTCCTTCAGGCGTTTCATCGGAAAGAGAGGCTAATTGAGCAATTTCAGCAAATGCCTTCTTGTCAACATTTGAAGCAGGAATGAGTTCAGTGGCCATACGATTTCCAAGAGTAATCGTTCCGGTTTTATCTAAGATCAAAAAATCGATATCCCCAGCAGCTTCAACCGATCGCCCACTTTTAGCAATGACGTTCCGTTGGATCAATCGATCCATCCCAGCAATGCCAATCGCATTTAAAAGAGCACTGATTGTTGTTGGAATAAGACATACAAGTAAGGCAATTAATACAGGAAGAGTGACGAGATGAGAGAGGTCCTGCTTTGCTGCTATTGCACTATAATCGGCAAAAGCTTTGATCGATATGACCGTTAATAAAAAAATGATTGTCAATGATGAAAGCACAATATTCAAAGCGATTTCATTAGGTGTTTTTTTACGAGTGGCGCCTTCGATCAGATTGATCATCCGATCTAAAAAACTATGGCCACGCTCTGAGGTAATGCGGACGATAATGCGATCACTAACGATACGAGTACCAGCTGTTACGGCACTGCGATCACCTCCACTTTCACGAACAACAGGCGCTGATTCACCTGTGATCGCAGATTCATCTACCATTGCAATGCCTTCAATCACTTCGCCATCAGCAGGAATAATATCTCCGGCCTCGCAAACGACTTCGTCGCCCTTTTTTAAACCCAAAGCAGAAATACTGATTTCTTTGCCATGCACCCATTTTTTGGCCAGGCCTTCAGTTTGAGTTTTTCTTAATGAGGCTGCCTGGGCTTTTCCTCTGCTTTCAGCAATGGCACTGGCGAAATTTGCAAAGAGGACAGTAAACCAAAGCCATAGCGAAACTTGAATATTAAAAAGGGTAGGGGTAGAAAAAGTAAGAATTGTCGTAAAAATAGCTCCTAAGAAAGCGACAAACATCACTGGGTTGCGAAATTGCACCTTTGGATTTAATTTCACGAAAGCATCTTTTAGCGATTCTAAAACCAACTCAGTATTTAAAATGCTTTTCTTTTTCATATTCTTCCCTATATTTAAAAGGCTTGTCCTTGCAACATTAAGAATTGTTCTACTATTGAACCTAATGAAAGAGCAGGAAAAAAGGTTAAAGCTGCAATGATGAAAATCACGCTTATAAGCAAGGTGACAAAAAGGGGAGTATCCGTGGCAAATGTACCAATAGTAGGTGCTAAAGGATTTTTTTGAACGAGGCTTCCGGCTATTGCTAAGCTTGAGATTAAAATGGCGAGTCGGCTCAGGAGCATCACAGCAGCCAATGTCAGGTTATAAAAATAAGTATTGGCATTAAGGCCAGCAAAGGTACTTCCGTTATTGCCAGCAGTTGAAGAAAAGGCATAAAGAATTTCTGATAACCCGTGGGGCCCAGCATTAGCCAAGCTTTTTAATGCGGTGGGTAAAACGCTTGCCATACTCGCTCCCAAAAGAATAAGAGCACAAGGAGTCAGAATAGCTAGCATGACCCATTGAATTTCAGTTTTTTCTATTTTTTTACCGAGATATTCTGGCGTACGTCCTACCATAAGACCCGCTAGAAAAACAGTTAAAAAGACAAACATGAGCATGCTACATAATCCAACGCCTACCCCTCCAAAAATGACTTCACCAATCATCATATTAAACATGGCTGCTCCTCCCGCTAGAGGTGATAGACTGGAATACATAGAATTTACGGAGCCGTTCGAAGCGCTTGTGGTTGAAATAGCCCATAAGGCGCTGTTGAAAAGGCCGAAGCGGGTTTCTTTTCCTTCTAGTACAGGTTGAGCATCTAAAATTGGATTAATGATATGCTCAGAAATAGAGGCTATCGTTAGGGTTACCAACCATAAAAGAAACATGGCAGAGAAAATTGCCCACCCCTGTCTTTTTTTTTGGATAAGAGAACCGTACATGTAAGTCGCAGCAGCCGGAATGCAGAGAAGAGCCCATGTTTCTAGGAAATTAGATAAAGGGGTGGGATTTTCAAAAGGGTGGCTGCTATTTGCGTTAAAAAATCCACCTCCGTTAGTTCCTAATTGTTTAATGGCAACTTGAGAGGCCACAGGCCCCATGGGGATTGTTTGGGACTCATGAGTGATGGTATCGACCTGTATATAATCATTTAAATTTTGTATCACCCCTTGGCTAATCAGAATGAGGGAAAAGAACACACAAAAGGGGAGAAACAGATAAATCACTGTACGTACTAGATCAACCCAAAAGTTACCAATAGTTGGCGAGGCTTTTCGATGGATGCCTCTAATTAAAGCCAAAAGAACGGCATTACCCGTTGCTGCACTGACAAAGTTTTGAACAGTCAATCCGGCCATTTGTGTTAAATAGCTTAGGCTGTTTTCTCCACCATAAGCTTGCCAATTTGTATTGGTGACAAAGCTAATTGCTGTATTCAAAGCTAATGTTAATTCAACTTGTGAAAATCCTTGAGGGTTGAAGGGAAGCCAACCCTGTACTAGTTGAAGCAAAAATAAAAACGCTAATCCAATGGCATTAAAATAAAGCATTGCCAGAGCGTAAGTTTTCCAGCTCATTTCAGTATTTGGATCGACTTGGCAAATTTTGTAAACGAGGGCTTCAAGTTGTCGGAGTAGAGGAATTTTTAATGGAGAATGGTCACTAAAAACTTTTGCCATATAGTACCCCAAGGTTGGAACTGTAAGCAAAAGCAGTAAAATGAAAATGCTTAATTCGATTCCATTTGTCATAAGCGTTTTCCCAGGGTTAAAATTTTTCTGGATGTAAAATAGTGTAAATGAGGTAGATAAGCAAAACCATGCTTAAGCTTCCTGCCCAAAAAAATTCATTATGTACCATAGATACCTTCAAGTAGGTTTTCTAATTGCCACTATGAAACTAAAATAATATTTATGTAAATTTGTTTGGTGAATTTAACGTAGAAAATAATTTTTTAAATTAGATTGTTTTAGCCGAAATCGAATTTTTTATGTATTCATCATTTTTATGGAAGTAACGGCATTTAGAGGAATAAAGCCATGGTAAAGGTGGTAGTATTTGTTTTGCCCACCAGGATTGGCTTCCAAGATTAAGTCTCCAGGCAATAGATCGGTTTTGAGTTTGAGAATCACGAAGGATGAAACAGAAGACCAGTACTTTTGAATAATTCTATCCAATTGATCTTCAGTTGCTAAGTGAATAAACTCTTCATCATCTTTTGATAAAGAAATCCTGGTTTTTTCTTGGCTAAGAGCCCAGTTTTCTATTGAAATGATCTTATAAAGATAAGTAGGTGTAGTCATAAGCTATTTTTTCTGATGAGTTTGGTACCAATAATAGTAGGCGATTAGATGTCCTGATAAGGGAATGGTAGCGAGTAAAAAGCTAATACAAAGAAATATCTTTAAGCCTGCTACTTGGGTACCTAAGCTTATCCATAATCCAAGTAACATGGCTGTTAGTCCTAAAGTCAATGCTTTGGAGAGGGCGTGCGTGCGACAAAGCATATTTGGCATATTCAACACACCAAGGCTACCGATAAAAATAAAAACCGATCCTAAAGAAAGAAAAAACCATGAAATGATTTCATTCCAATTCATCGTGTATTTCCTCCTTTTCCGTTCTAAACAAATAATCGATTAAAGCCACCGTAGTGACAAAGCCCAACAAACAAAAGATAAGAATAAGCTCAAGAAAATAGGCTACATGCTGTTCAATTGAAAAAAGAACAACAATTCCAATGATAGATACTGCAATGGTGTCAAAGGCAATAATGCGATTTAAAAGGCTTGGGCCGAGGATCAAACGAATGAATCCAAAAAACAGCGATAATACCATCATGGCATAAAAAGCATAGAATAGCATTTTAACACCTAGTGAATTCTAAAAGAGGGATTTCTAAATCATTTTTTATGGATTCTTTTACTTCTTCTTCTGATTCTGCAGAAAGCACATGGATAAGAAGGGAAGAATGATCTTCGGCCAGCCGTACGGTAACAGTTCCTGGTGTCAATGTAATACATTGATTTAAAATGAGGGCTTCGACTTTTGTTAATCGTGAAATATCATAATGGATATAAAAGGGAGCTAGCTGGCTTTTTGGCTTAAACAAAACGATTTTAGCCACATGATAATTAGCTTTTATAAATTCGATAAAAAATTTTTTACTAAATCGAAGGAAGGCAAATGTTCGTTTGATATAGGATTCGTTACCTTGGATATTAGGAAAAAAACTCAAAATAATAAATCCTAGGATATAACCTAATAGAAAACGCCATAGAGTAATATCTCCTAGCATCAACCAAACAAGAGCTAAGGCTAAATTTGTTAAAAAAGGTTTCATGATTACTCACCAACCAATATTTTCGAATGAGCCAACACCTGATCAATATAAGTGTGTTTATTGAGCAGTTGAGCGATTGCCTTTTCTGAGAAAGCAAAGGCATATTCCATACCAAAACCTAAACCGAGTGAAAACACAATCAACCCTAAACCTGTGATCACTTCAAGCTTTAGCGATGGCGAATAGACACTGGCTGTCAAAGGGTTACGTTCACCCCAAAAGGCACTGATCCAAATTTTGAGCATGCTAAATAATGTCATCCAGCTCGTGATGACAGCAACAGCAACTGCGAAAGCCTGTTTTGCAGCTAGCCCCTCAGCTATGATGAGATATTTTCCCCAAAAACCACTGAGAGGGGGAAGACCGGCCAGAGAGAGGGCTTGGAGGAGGAAGAAAACCCCAGCCCATGGAAGATGATGAAGAGCACCACCCATTCGTTGTAAAGAGTCTGTTCTAAAATATTGACCTGCGATACCAGCGTAAAGAAAAAGCGATGTTTTTACCCACATGTTATGAAGAGTAAAAAGAAGAGCGGCCGTTAAGGAAAGAGGAGTAAAAATCCCTACTGCCCAAACAATATACCCTACTTGGCTGATGATATGGTAAGAGAGGATTTCTTTGATTGTCGATTTCGAAATCGCTCCCAGAACGCCTAAAAGCATGGTAGGGATAGCTAATATCACCATCCATTCTTTAATCAGAGGCATTCCTTGAGGTAAAATAGTTAAAAACAATCTTAAAAGGACATAAATACCAATTTTGCTAAGGATCCCTCCAAATAATGCATTTAACGAGTAAGGTAGAATGGGATAACTATCGGGTAGCCAGAAATAGAGGGGAAAGATGCCTATCTTCAAACCGATCACACAAAACATCAACAACGCAAAGGCCCATGTTAAAGAGCTATCTCCTTGCTCAATAAAAAATGAGGAAAGAGCGGCCATATTAAGGTTACCAGTGTAGCCATAAATCATGGCGGCACCCCAGAGAAAAATAAAACTACCGGCTAGGTTAAGCAACACGTAAGAAAGAATATGGGTGACTTTTTTCCCCTGTGCTTCGAGGCTTAAAATTCCGTAAGAAGAAGCTAGCATCATCTCGAAGGCAACAAAGAGGTTAAAAAAATCACCCGTGATTAAAACTAAGTTGGTGCCCGCTTGCAGAAAGAAGATAAGAGGTAGCCGAAAGTAGGGCTCCTGAAGTTCATGAATTTCAAAAAAGCTGTAAAGCAAGGCCGTTAAATAAACGAGCAAAGATGCAAAAAGCATTGTGGCAGAAAAGAGATCGATCACAAGCGCAATTCCATATGGAGCTTGCCAGCCCCCCATCATGCTAACCAACATTTGACCATCAAGACAGAGATAAAAGGTATAACTACTTAGGATCAGTTGGAGCGTCGTAGAAATAGCGGCAATTCTTTTGCGCCAGTGAGAAAGAGGATTCCCTATAAAAAGCAGCAAAAGAGCTGTGAGAAGAGGGAAAATTAAAAATGCGATAATCATCATTTTTTCCTCTCATAAATTTCAAATAGATCTTCATGCTTCGTTTGGCGAAAAAGGCGATAACAAAGAATGACTAGGTGAGCAATAAAGGCAAAGCCAATAACAATGGCTGTTAAAATAAGGGCATGAGGTACTGGATCTACATAGCTTATAGCTGGGTTTTGTTCGACAATTGGCGGTGCGATGTGATCGGGATTTTTCGCTGTCGATAGCAAAAGTAAATTGACGGAATTAGAAAAGAGTAAAAATCCGATGAGCATTTGCGATAATCGGTGTTGTAAAATAAGGTAGGTTCCACAAGCTGCCATGGTGCCTATGACCAAAGAGGTTAAGTCCATTCTGAATCCTCCTTTCGCTGACGTTCGATCGAGACGAAATTTCGAAAAAAGAAAACCATTTTAATACTCATCCCCATCACAATTAAAAAGATGCCCGTATCGAAAATCAAGGGGGTATTTAAGAAGAAATGGCCAAAGATTGGCACTTTTAAATCAACGTAGTAATGAGTGAGAAAAGATCCTTTAAACATGCCTAGAAGGCCGATCCCAATCACAAAAAATAAACCCAAAAACGTTAAACGGAGAGGATCAACGTGAATAAAATAATTTCGTTTCGGGTTCGGTGTCACAATACCGATTAGAATGATCGCAATACCGCTACAAAGCCCCCCCACGAAGCCGCCCCCTGGCTGATCATGGCCTCTTACGAGGAGGTAAAGGGCGAAAAGATTAACGACGAAAAATACGAGAGGAAGGATATTTTTTAAAATCTCAGAAGGGATGGAGTCCATTTCTCTGCCTGAAAAATCGTAATAATAAGGAGGCCGTCTTGTGAGCAAGCTAATGGATCCTATGCAGGCAATAATTAAGACCGTTACTTCGACTAGGGTATCTAAACCTCTAAAATCAACAAGGATGGTATTGACAGCATTTGTTCCATGTGCCAGTGGAAGGCTATTTTTAAGGAAAAAAGTTTTGAGCAATTCAGGGCGAGGGTAGGCATTAAAGAGATGGCTAATCAAAAAAGCTACAGTTCCCATGCCTAAAGAAAGCACCACTTTAACTATTTGTCGACCGATCTTTTCTGGCGGAGTTTCTTCAACATTTTTGATGGCATTCAAAAAAATAAGAATAAGAAAAAGCGTAACGACCTCAACAAAAATCTGGGTCATGGCAAGATCAGGAGCTTCATAGAGAACAAAGTACAAGGTAAGCGCAATCCCTGAGACTGAAAGGGCGATCAGCTGAGAGAGGGTGTGTTTAAAAAAGACAACGCATAGGCTAAAGATAATCACGGCAGAGGCAGCGATGGCTCTGATAGGAATAATCGGATTAAAATTGAACGTCTGGCCTTTCATTAAAGGAATCAATTGCCAGCTTGTTAATGCGACTAGCAAGCTAAAAAACCAAATTAAATGAGTATCGGGTCGTTTGGAATGAATAAGGTCTGTGATGACTTGACTCAGTTTTTGAAAGAAACTCACGATTTTTTCATAAAAGGCATCAAGATACAAGGTATCTGGTATGCGGGTCCAATACCAGCTTGTCTTTTCAATAAAAACAAATAGCAGGGTTCCCAAAACAAAAATACCGAGACTCATTAAGAGCTCAATAGAAATGCCATGCCAAAGTTGAATGGGTTCTACAACAGCTGAATGTAAACCGGAAACGTAGAAATAGTTTACTAATTGGTTTAGACCCTTCGGCCATACCCCAAAAATAAAAGCCATAGCACTTAAAATGGCCGGTGGAATTTGGATGGCTAAACCTGGCGGATGAAAAACATAGGCTAGTTTTTTGCGTGGGCGTACGCAGAGATAGAAAAAAAGGCGAATGGAGAAGGCGACTTTAAAAAGTAGGGCTGTGCAAAGAATCACTAGAATGACCCAACCCCCTGGGTGAATTTTTCCAAGCTGGATCACTTCCGTAAGCATCACTTCTTTGCTCAGGAAGCCGATCGTTCCTGGCAGGCCAGCCATGGCAGCAGTGGAAATAAAGAATAAGAGAGCTGTAAATGGTAATAGGTCTAATAGCCCACCAAGCCTTCGGATATCTCTTATTCCGGTACTGTGCTGGACGATCCCAACGAGCATAAATAGACTGCCTTTGTAGAGGGCATGGGTGAAGATATGTACGAAATCATATTGAACCCCTGATTCGCTACCCATCCCATAAAAGCCGATGAAAAAGCCTAATTGGCTAACTGTTGCATAAGCGAGGATAGCTTTTAGATCATGTGCCAAAAGGGAGAGAATGGCACCGATTAACATCGTTAAAAAGCAGACAGAAGAAACGGTTGGAAACCAGATGGCATTAGTGACAAAGAGAGGGTACATGCGTGCCACCAAAAAAATGCCTAGTTTAACCATGGTCGCTGCATGAAGATAAGCACTCACAGGAGTGGGTGCGACCATTGCTTTAGGGAGCCAAAAATAGAAGGGAAATTGAGCGGATTTACCAAAAATGCCTATCAAAAAACAGAGGATAATAGTGGCTGATGGCCAAAAGTGGTATTTAAAAAGCTCAATATTTTGGACGATTAGCATCCAATCATAGGTGCCGTACATTTGACCAATGAGAATGATACCGACAAGTAAACTTAAACTGGTTAAGGAGGTAATGAGTAGAGTGGTTTTAGCACTATTATCCACCTTTTTTTCTTCATAATAATAACCAATTAGGAGGAAGGAAGCTAAGCCGGTCAATTCCCAAAACAAAAATAAAACGACTAGGTTAATGGAGAAGACAGCACCAATCATGGCGCCCATGAAAAAATTTAGACAGCAGTAGAAACGCCCTAGGGAGCTTTCATGAGAAGACATGTAGAATTGAGCATAGAGATTCACTAAAACTCCCATGACAGTGATCAATAGGCCAAAAAAGAGCGATAGGCCATCAACGATGAAAGAAAGGTTTATGCCTAACGAAGGAACCCAAGGAATAGAGAACGGGGTAGGAACGTTCCAAAAAGATGTCTCACCTGCAAGGATAACCAAGCCAAACGTAATAAAAGCAATGGCCGAAGATAGATAACCTTGATATTCACGGAGATGGCGAGAGGCGTTAACATAAAAGAAAAGAGGCGAACATAGAATAGGGAAGAAGATGGCGCTGAGAACATAAAATTCCATGAAACTCTTTTCTTTAATCTTTTGAACTCCTTTCTATAAATCTTTTTGCTTTCTATGGCAACCCAGTTACAGAGGAGGATAGATTTGGTTTCAAAGATTTGCTAAGTTCAATCAATTAGAGATTAAATAATAGAATTTTAAAAAGTGAGACTATTGTTTGGAGTTAGAATTCAATGAACGACTTCAAATAATTAAGCTTTGTTTGATGGAGCATGTTCAGTTTATTTTTTACACCCAGCGTTGACTTTGGTCCTTTTAGGCTATCAGGGACTTATTCACGTCGTTCAGAAAACCTTGATCTTACTTCTAGCCAAAGTGATGGGACTTTTAAAATCCCGGGAGCCCAGATTATTGGAGTTATTAATACCATTGTTCCTTTCTCCGTACCTGATTCTGGCCAGTAATTATGCCTTCTTGATTCCTCAGAAAAACCTCCTGGGGAATCAAATATATGAAAGTTAGCTTTGCCTAACTTTTTTAATCTCTTCTCTTGAGAAAAAGCTTAGGGGAATTGAGAGGAAATCTCAACTTTCTTACCGAAAAAGAAATTTAGATATAACTTCAGATCTATGTTTGATGCCTAACGATTTCTAAGTAATCTGACAGATAACCCCCATCTTTTAGTAATTAACATTTAGGTCTTTTGGCGCGATAAAGGAAAGGAAGGGAGGGGTTATTCAAATAAATGTTATTAATAGCTTCTACAATAGCTATTACTTAAACGAATGATATGCTCTTTGTCTTATCGAATCTTCAATGCAAAAAAGCCGACGGAAAACTATTACCAAACTTTTCATGAGCTTAAATACTCTAAAAATGTGCACAAAAAATTGGAGGAGCTTACTCATGGGGATAAAATAAATAGAGATGAATCAAAATATCGCCAAAATCATTTGATACATCATTTCCTTTGTGTGGCTGCTATACTATTAAAGGATCAAATGGCAATGGAAGATCATCGTTTCTTTTTTCGGAAAAACATTTATTTGTAATTATTTGTATGCTCATTGAATTTTATAGACTAAAAAGGAATCTAAAATTGTGAGATTAGAGGTTATAACCTTATGGTTAAGGATTAAAATCACTTGAATCTCTGTTTAAAAGTGGATGGAATTAAGGGGCAAGGTCACATCTGTTGCAACTACTCCAGATTGCGATGCATTATAAAATTTTTGTGCTGCATCAGCTAGTCGACCAGCATTTTTTTGTAATTTTTCTAGTCTTTTTAGACCTGTTGATCCAAGAAGCTCTTTTACTAACTGCCTATTTTTACCCTTTTCTAATAACTTAAAGAAAGTCCCTAATTTAACTTGTTGGGTTGTACTATCTACAAGGTTGTTTCCTATTAATTGATCAAACTTAAGCCTTTTTAGACTATTAAACAGTTCCCTTCCTTCAGGTGAGGAAGACAATGCTTTTTGCAGCTTTCTCGTGCCGAATACAGTACCCATATCCGAAAGGATTTTATCTGGGTCAGAATCTCGTAAAAGAGCATCTATCTTTGGATTTCTAAAAGTTTTATCGTGCTCAGAAAAAGAACGATTAGCCTTGATGTAATTTTTTGCAAAGGTAGGATTGCTTCTTCCATGAGAAATAATGGCTCTGTTAAGCTCAGCTACAACGTTTTTCAGCAATTGCTTTGCACCTCCCTGGATTTCATAATTAATAACATCCTGAATCCCAAGCTTATTATTCATTAAGTCTTGCACGCGAGCAAACATTCGTTCACCGGAAGTGTCATAAATATCTCTTTTAACTTATCTAGAACATCCAAAACAGATCTTTGTTCTTTTGACTTAACTTGTCCGGGCTTTAATTGCTCATCTATATTTTCAATATCTAATCCTAGCTCTTTATCTAACATTCCTAAGTCGATTAATTCCTCAGGGTCATACAACGCAGCTAACATATCAAAGTCATGTTCGCCATGATGCAAATTGTCTAAAACAACACGCCTTTTTATTAAATATTCGGGGACATCGTTAGTTACGATGCATGGAACTTCTTTAAGCTTTAATTTCTTGGCTGCTTGAAGCCTCTGATTGCCTGCATATACTACTAAGCCATCTTCTGTCTCATTTACTAAGCAAGGTCGCATAGCAAAAAATTCAGGATCATCCTGGATATTTTTACATAACTTTTCGAACTGTTCTTTTACGATTTTTCGGGGATTTATTTCGTTGGGCTTTAGTTTAGAAATAGGTATGTATGTAATTTGCATGCATACCTTATATCAAAAAAAGAAAATCAAAAAAAGTTTTGATTAGTTTGAAACTTAAAATTTAATACTTGCTAAGTCGGGATGATTTCTAGCATCGTTTTCACGGCAAACGCTATTTAGAACCATTCCTCCGAAAATCGTCATCATTCCATAACCATATGCTTGAGTTGGGGGAAAAGGAACAGCTGCAATAAATAATCCGCATAGGAATCCTGTTACGCCAACTATTAAGTCGGTAGGCATTCCCTCGTACACTTCGTGCTTTTGCGCGTTCTTTACTTTGGTATTACAACCTTGCAACAACTCAAGAAAGCCATTCTCTTTTTCTTTCTCATTAAAAAAACAACGTGCATCTTCCCAGATTTTTTGCTCATACATTTTAAAAGCTAATTTTAGATCATCAATTTCTTCTCTTGAAAAGGAGAACCCTTGCTCTTCGAATGACAAAAACATTTGTTCTATAGCTTCCTCTATGCAAATTTTGATGTTACAATGCTTTTCTATATCTTTTTTCAAAGCAAAACAGTACTCAACTAATTCTTGGCTTTTACCTGCTTCATAAAGAGCTTTTATTGTTCCCGATGCATTTGCCATTCTTGTCAAAAACGCATCATCATAATTCTCATAAACTGAAGAGCAAGAAAAGTCTGACGCACAAGCAGGAATTAAAGCGACATAATGAATTGATAAAAATATACTAAGATAATGGAAGCACCTAACAAAACTGATATAGCGCATGCAATTTGTCCTCTTTGCTCTTTTTTAAGATTAAAGCCCGCTTTATTTAAATGATGATAAACGCGCCAAGTGGCTACTGCAGCAACAATAGAAAAAATGAAGGCAGCCAAAAAACCTTTTAAATATAAAAATGCCATTACCTTTTACTATGTTAATTTTTGCAAAAAGAAAATGTTATTTTTAAATGTGATTTTTTCTCAATAATTTTTATTTTTTCAAAAAATTAATATTCATGATGGCCCTTAGATTTTTGGATTAGCCATACAAAACAATTGCTTTTTTCCACACGTCAATTTTAAGTAGTAACTTACTATTTTAAGGAAGCAAATGGCAAGACCAAAGAAGATCAAAGACTGTGTGCGAATAAGCACCGTTATTAGCCAAAAGCAATTTGATTGGCTTAAACACATGTGCATTAGGATGTCCACTCTTGAAAATAGAACGATTGGCGTTAGTGAAGCCATCCGTATGGCCATTGAGGCAGCATATCCTCCACCAAAAGATGACCAAATAGATATGTTTGTTTCATGAACTTTTTCTTCTTAATTACAGCTGTCGTAACAACTTCAACTTATTTCAGCTTAAGTGCGGCTCAACTTCTATTTCCCATCTCTACTTCTACATCAAAAGAGTTAAGCTGCTAATTGCCTTGGCTATATTTAGGAACTACAGGAAGCTTGTGGATCCAAGTCGATGACTAGCACCTTTTTCTTTTTATCAGCTAAAGCAGCCGCCAAATTGACGGTCACGGATGTGTTGGCCGAGCCACCTTTTGATTGCTAATTGTAATGATGTTCATGCTTTACCTAAAATGCCTGTATTTATGGGATATCTTGTATTTCATTCATGACTAATTTTTTGCCGTAATGCCGTCATTACTGCATACACAACTCTTTAGAAGCGAAAAAATTGCTGGTATTGCCTTGAAGATTCTAGTAAACGTTGTGCATGATCAGTTGCCCGATCGGCTGAATCTCTTCAAGCAATAGAAAATCCAGCTTTTCCATCAGTACCCAATATAAATTTTTCTAAAGATTTTTTTTGCCATTTTCACAGTAAAATTTATTCTAAGCAATTTTTTTTTATCATTTTTTTGTTGCTCAAATAGAAAAGCTTAAATATAAAATATC
>BBPT01000030.1 GCA_000829755.1 Parachlamydiaceae bacterium HS-T3 | reverse complement strand
CTCCAGTAACCTTCATCCCTGTGCTATCTAAAACAATTGTCCCTCCTTTACTTAAGGGTAAAGATGATAGCTCTATAGTCGCTACCCGTTTGCATATAAGCGAATAGGTGGGGAGCTTTAATCCTGGAAAAAATTTTATAAGGAAAGATTTTGCGAATCCTTCTAGAAAGCGATAGGCCATTTTGAAATGAACTTTGATG
>BBPT01000031.1 GCA_000829755.1 Parachlamydiaceae bacterium HS-T3 | reverse complement strand
TATGTGCATAATAACCCGTGCTTTTACTCGGACCCTGAGGGTAAGTTTGCTTTTGTCATCCCGGTACTTGCCGTTGCATTTGGATCAGGAGAGGCGGTAGCCGCCTTTATCACTTTGGAAGCTTTAGGTAATGTATTGCTTACAGCCGTATGCGCTTATGGCGTTTACCAAGTGAATAAAAAATACGATGCCTATCT
>BBPT01000032.1 GCA_000829755.1 Parachlamydiaceae bacterium HS-T3 | reverse complement strand
GAAGCATCTTTCCAAAGCCTCAAAGTAGAACCTAAATCAAAGCCATAAGATGTGGATCCTGCAATCCTTCTTAGATATCTAAAATCGCCGCAAGTTTCCCTGCTTAAATGTCGGCTTGGTGCATAAGAGCAATAGCCAGAAATTTCACCGCTTTGAATGATCGGATGGCAAAAATCATGCTGAAGGGTTGCACCTGTCGCAAATTGTCTCACCCAACGTTTCGCACTGCCTGGTGAAAATCGATA
>BBPT01000033.1 GCA_000829755.1 Parachlamydiaceae bacterium HS-T3 | reverse complement strand
TGTAGGCGTAAAAAACCCGGAAAAGATCCAGAGAAGGTTGAAGCGGTTTTGAAACGAATGCGGTGGAAGGTTGAACGAGCTATATCCTGGCTGCGAAGGAAGTTTAGACGGTTAGCTGTAAGATGGGAAAGAAAGGTTTGTTTTTGGAAAGGGTTTTTGGCTCTAAGCTTGATAGTTTTTTGGATAGATAGATTAGTGGGATAGGTTCA
>BBPT01000034.1 GCA_000829755.1 Parachlamydiaceae bacterium HS-T3 | reverse complement strand
CTTTTCCTAAATGAGATCGGTTTGGCTTTCGTTTTGGTCTTTTTAGAAGCAGATTATAACCTGCCATTATTCGAAAGACCCGTTTGTGATTTACCACTTCGCCTTTATTCTTTAACCCTCTGTTAATTAAAGCTGAAACTCTACGGTAACCATAACTTGGCCTTTCTTTAATAACCTCTTTAATTAAAGTTAAAATTCTTTCATCATCTGGATCGCAATATGGAACAGACTTTTTAGTCGATGCTTTTATTTGAACCATTAGATTAGACCTCGAAATACCCATTACTTCTGCTATCCGTCTTATGCTAAATCGTTTAGACCGAGCAATGGCTGTCGCGATATGAGTTTTTTTTCCTGCCCAATACGGACAGCTTCTTTCAAAATCTCATTTTCCATCGTTTTCTTGCCGAGCATTCTTTCCAGTTCTCTAACGCGTTTTTCCATGTCTTTAAGTTGGCTTTTAGGGACTAATTCTTCACCACTATTAATTCCTTGAAGGGCTCCATTTTCCATTTGTCTTCTCCAAGCAAAGAGTTGACTTGGGATTATACCATATTTTCTTGCTACTTGAGAAACAGATTGTCCCTGTTGGTAGGTTTCTTCAATGATTAACTTCTTCTCTTCTAAGGACCATCGTCTTCTTCTTTCTACT